>JAHEEL010000009.1 GCA_024640745.1 Actinomycetes bacterium | reverse complement strand
GCCGTCTTTGATGTCTTCGACTGCGTCGAGCGACCCTCCTCCCGCCTCGTCGCCGGGCTCGATGTCGCCACCCGATTCGTTGCCGTTCACACGATCGTCTGCGACGCCGACGCCGACGCCCTCGGCTTCAGCGGAAGAGGCGTCCTGGGCTTCCACGACGGTCACGACGTCTTCTCTTCCGGTCGAGTTCTCACCAACGCTCACAT
This sequence comes from Actinomycetes bacterium, assembly GCA_024640745.1. GTDB lineage: Bacteria > Actinomycetota > Acidimicrobiia > Spongiisociales > UBA5794 > JAHEEL01. The sequence goes on along the minus strand of JAHEEL010000009.1, from coordinate 25,383 downwards.
CGTCGACGACGCCTGCCGGTTCGACGACGGCCGTCTCATAGACGCCGCGGCTCTCGTCCCGGAGCAGTCGGCCGCGCTCCAGCTGGACCACGCGCCTGCGCATGGCATCAACGATCGCGTGATCGTGGGTTGCCATGACCACCGTCGTCCCGGTGCGGTTGATGCGATCGAGTATCCGCATGATGCCGACCGACGTCGCCGGATCGAGGTTGCCGGTTGGCTCGTCCGCCAACAGGATCAGCGGCCGGTTGACGAATGCTCTCGCTACCGAGACGCGTTGCTGCTCACCGCCTGAGAGCCGTCGCGGAAGCCGATCGGCCATCTCGGAGAGGCCGACGAGCTTCAGCACCTGGGGAACTTGACCGTCGATCGCCGACCGAGATTTCCCGGTCACCTCCATGGCGAACGCGACGTTCTCATACACGGTCTTGTTTGGCAGCAGTTTGAAATCCTGAAACACGGTGCCGATGGATCGCCGGAGGTGCGGGATCTTCCACCCGGGCAATTGAGAGGCATGCTTTCCGGCAATCCAGATGTCCCCATTGGTCGGGGCCTCTTCGCGCATCATCAAGCGGATGAGCGTCGATTTCCCCGAGCCCGAAGGGCCCACGAGGAACACGAACTCACCCTTGTTGATGTCCAGGTCGATGTCTTTGACGGCCACGACACCACCGTCGTAGACCTTCGTGACATTCTCGAGACGGATCATGCAATCCCTATCGCTGCTGCGTCGTCCTACCAAACCCGCCAGCGCGGTCTGAGACTACCCATGAGGTCCGTTTAGACGGGGTATTGAAGAAGCTGCCCGTCCGGAGCCGCCCGTCGAAAGGCCGGGAGAGCGGATGGCAGGGACGCCAGACCCGAGACGGTGGACCCAGGACCGCGCCGAGCGCATCGACAACTGGGGACCGGGGACTATCGAGCTGCTTCTCTACGCCACTGGAGGTAGCTATCGACCAGCGGGTCGAGGTCGCCGTCGAGTACACCCTGGATGTTGCCGATCTCGAGGCCGGTGCGCAGGTCTTTGACCATCTGGTAGGGCTGGAGCACGTAGGACCGGATCTGACGGCCCCAGCCCGCCTCGGTCTGGTCGCCGCGGATCGCGTCGACTTGTTCCTGTTGCTCGAGTCGAGCTCGCTCGGCGAGACGCGCTGCAAGCAGCTGCATCGCTCGTGCCCGGTTCTGGGTCTGGGACCGCTCGGCCTGGCAACTGACCACAACCCCGGTCGGCAGGTGGGTGATCCGAACGGCCGAATCCGTCTTGTTGATGTGCTGACCGCCCGCACCCGACGCCCGGTACGTGTCGACACGCAGATCCTCCTGGTTGATCTCCACCGCCTTGACGTCGACCTCAGGAATGACGTCGACCCCGGCAAAAGCCGTATGACGTCGGGCATTTGAATCGAATGGGCTGATGCGAACGAGCCGGTGTACTCCCCGTTCGCTCTCGAAGATCCCGTAGGCGTGGTCACCCTTGACGGTGATCGTCGCCGACTTGATCCCGGCTTCCTCTCCAACCAAGTACTCGTCGACCTCGAAGGTGAGCTCGGTCCGCTCGAGGTAGCGCAAGTACATGCGCAGGAGCATCTCGGCCCAGTCCTGCGCATCGACGCCGCCCGCTCCGGCATGGACCGAGACGATCGCGGTCGAGTCGTCGTGCGGGCCGAAGAACAGGGTCTCGCGCTCGAGGCGGCCGAGCGTCGTCTCCGTGTCGCGCAGCTCCTGGGCCGCGTCGTCGAGACCGGCGGGATCCGCCTCTTCAACGGCGAGCTCGATCAAGACCTCGGCATCTTCGAGCGCACGCTCCAGCGTTGTGACCTGTTCGATGGTCTGCTCGTGCCGCGCCAGCGTCCGAGTCACCCGGAGGGCCCGATCCTGGTCATCCCACAGGTCGGGCTGGGATGCTTGCTGTTTCAAGTCGACGAGTTCGACTTCCTTGCCCGCGATGTCAAAGGAACCTCCTGGCGTCGTCGAGCCGAGAGCGCAGGTCGTTCAGAAGCGTGCGGAGATCGTTTGGTTCCATGGTTCCTGGAGCGTACCCGGCGGCGTGCCCTTCCACGTCTCACCAGCTTGACCCGGATCGGTCGAGAGCAAGCAGCCACAGCAGCGCACCGCCGATCGGTACGCCGGTGCCGGCGCTGCTCACGCCAGCGGTTCTGCCCCCACCGCGCCGTGACAGCGCTTGTACTTCTTCCCGGAACCGCACGGACACGGGGCGTTCCGACCGATCTTTTCGCCGGTGCGAACGACCTGCCGGGACTTCATCTGCTGCACCGATTTGGCCGATGACGTGGTCACTTGCGCCCGCGGCGCCTGCTCCTGCCGAACGACATCGACGTGGAACATGTACCTCGTCGCATCGTGCTTCACCGAGTAGACGAGATCCTCGAAATAGGCGTAGGCCTCGCGCTGGTACTCGACGAGTGGGTCGCGCTGGCCCATGGCTCGCAGACCGATGCCGGAACGGAGGTAGTCCATCTCGGCGAGTTGCTCCCGCCACTTGTTGTCGATCACCGACAGCACAACCGTGCGTTCGAGCTGGCGCATCACGTCGGCACCGAATTGCTCTTCCCGCTGCGCGTACACGGCGTCGGCGTCCGCGACATAGGCTTCAACGACCTCGTCCGACGTCAGCGACTCCGGATCAGAAAACGACGCCGGACCGATTGTTGGGTCGAACAGCGCCTTGATACGGACTTCGAAGTCGGCCCAGTCCCACTCCGCGGCATAGACTCCCGCCGTCATCTCTTCGACTTCGGCCACAATCGTTTCCGCTCGCCACTCCGCGAGCAGCTCGTCGGTGTTGTCGCCGTCGAGAATCTGGTTGCGCCACTTGTAGATGATCTCGCGCTGCGTGTTCATCACTTCGTCGTACTTGAGCACGTTCTTGCGGATCTCGAAGTTCTGAGACTCAACCTGCGTCTGCGCCCGCTCGATTGCCTTCGACACCATCTTGTGCTCGATGGGCACATCGGGCGGTATGCGGAGACGCTCCATGATCGAGGCGACCCGTTCGTTGGCAAACCGCCGCATCAGATCGTCCTCGAGCGAAAGGTAGAACCGGGACTCCCCGGGATCTCCCTGGCGGCCCGAGCGACCGCGGAGCTGGTTGTCGATGCGGCGGGATTCGTGCCGCTCGGTGCCGAGCACATAGAGGCCGCCGGCATCGAGCACGGCCCGACGCTGTTCGTCGATCTCGGACTCGTATTGCTCGATGGCTTCGGCGAGCGCGCCGTCGTATTCGGGATCCGTCTCGACGATCTCACGGCGCATGAGGTCACCGCGAGCAAGATCCTCCGGATTGCCGCCGAGCTTGATATCGACGCCGCGACCGGCCATGTTCGTCGCGACCGTGACGGCACCGGGTCGGCCGGCCTGAGCGATGATGTGGGCTTCCCGTTCGTGCTGCTTGGCGTTGAGCACCTCGTGCCTCACGCCCCGTTTATTGAGGGTGGAGGCGAGGCGCTCCGACTTCTCGATCGAGACCGTTCCGACGAGCACCGGCTGCCCGTTCTTGCTGCGCGCCTCGATATCATCCGCCAAGGCGGCGAACTTGTGGTCTTCGTCGAGGTAGACGACGTCCGGCTGATCCATTCGCGCGATCGGCTCGTTGGTGGGGATCTCGACGACATCGAGCCCGTAGATCTCGTGGAACTCGCCCGCCTCGGTGAGGGCCGTCCCGGTCATGCCGGCCAGCTTCTCGTACATGCGGAAGTAGTTCTGCAGCGTGATCGTCGCCAGCGTCTGATTCTCTTCCTTGATCGGGACGCCCTCCTTGGCTTCGATCGCCTGGTGGAGTCCCTCTGAGTAGCGACGTCCCTCGAGCACGCGACCCGTGAACTCGTCAACGATCATCACCTCGCCGTTGCGGACCAGGTAGTCGACATCGCGCTGGTACAGACCCTTGGCCTTCAGAGCCACATCAAGGTGATGGATGAAGTCGACGTTCGCGTGGTCATACATGTTCTCGACGCCGAGGATCTCCTCGACCCGCGTCACACCCGACTCCGTGACGACGACCTGGCGCTTCTTCTCATCGACCTCGTAGTGCTCGTCCCTGCGCAGCCGTTCCGAGATGCGCGCGAACTCCCGATACCACTTGCCGGTCTCGCCTACGCGGCCCGAAATGATGAGGGGCGTTCGGGCCTCGTCGATCAAGATCGAGTCGACCTCGTCGACGATGGCGTAGTGATGTCCGCGCTGTGTGCGGTCCCCCGGACGCATCGCCATGTTGTCCCGGAGGTAGTCGAACCCGAACTCGTTGTTCGTGCCGTAGGTGATGTCGGCGGCATAGGCCGGCTGTCGCTCCTGCGGCACCATGTTGGCCTGGATGAGTCCAACTTCGAGACCGAGGAATCGATGAATCTGACCCATCCAGTTCGAGTCGCGCTTCGCCAGATAGTCATTGGTGGTGACGACGTGCACGCCGTTTCCGGAGAGGGCATTGAGATATGACGGCATCGTCGAAACGAGCGTCTTGCCCTCACCCGTGCGCTGCTCTGAGATCATTCCCCGATGGAGGGCGCCGGCACCGACGACTTGGACGTCGAAATGCCGCTCCCCGAGCGTGCGCTTCGCCGCCTCGCGGACCACGGCGAAGGCCTCGTCTTCGAGGTCGTCGACCGACTCGCCGGCGGCGATGCGGTTCCGGAATTCGACGGTCTTCGCGGCGAGGTCGGCATCGCTCAGCGGCTCGATCTCCGGTTCGAGCGCGTTGACCCGAACGGCGAGTGCCTCGAGTTCCTTGAGCCGCTTGCCCTCCCCGATCCGGAGCGCCTTTGAGAAGATGGACATGGAGGCGAATACTACGGGGTGGTCACAGATTGTTGCGGCGCCATCTCATGCCGGTAGCTGAGTGGCCCAGCAACTCACGACAGGCTGATCAGATCTTCGCGCACGGCGTACAGAACCGCTTCGGAACGCGAATGGAGTCCCAGCTTGTCGAGGATGTTGCGGATGTGGTTCTTCACGGTGTTCTCGGAGATGAAGAGCGCCGTCCCGATCTGGCGGCTCGTTCGGCCTTGCGCCACGAGTCCGAGCACCTCGATCTCTCGACCGGTGAGAACCGGCTTGCGCGACTGCAGAAGTTCTTGGTGCCGGAGGAGTTGACGCGTCACGTCGAGCAACTTGCCGGCCATGTTGGGCGAGACCGCGGCGCCGCCGCCGTGCACGGCATTCAGCGCTCCGACGAGATCATCGAATGGGGCGTCCTTGGTGACATAGCCACGCGCTCCAGCCTTCACCCCGACCAGGAGATCCTCCTCGGACTCGCTCGCGGTCAGGAGCACGACATTGCTGTCGGGGGCGACGGCCGTGATCTTCTCAACAACCTCGAGGCCGGAGATCCCCGGCATCAGGATGTCGAGCAACACCAAGTCGGGTTGGTATTCCTCGGCCGCCGAAACCGCCGCCTCGGCGCCGCCGGCTTCTGCCACCACTTCGAATCCCGCATCCCGAAGGGCTGAGGTCAGGCCCGCTCGAAACAGCGGAACATCGTCAACGACCAGCAATCTCTTCATGTCAGCTCGGCCACTCCGACTCGCTCGGTCTACTCCGGTTCAATAATCCCGAGATCGCCGTCCCGCCGGTGGTAGAGCACGGACTGCTTGCCAGACTCTGCGTCGAGGAAGACGAAGAAGTCGTGTCCGAGCATCTCCATCTGCAGTGCAGCTTCCTCAACCGACATCGGCCGCAGACTGAATCTCTTCTTCCTCACAACAACGGCGTCTCGGTCTCTTGAGTCATCGACCGGATCGTCGAGCGGGTTGAGGTCTTTGTAGCTGGCCTTGCGGGAACGCTGGATCAGCCGCTCCTTCAGCCGTCGGAGCTGCCGCTCATATTTGTCGGACGCCGTGTCCAAGGCTGCTCGAGCGTCGAACGCTTCAGATTCCACACGTACGATCTGACCGGCCGCGCTCGAAGTGATCTCGACGCGATATCGGGCGTCGGTCTGACGGGGGTTGCCGCTCTCGGCGAACTCGACGTCGACGCTGGTCATGTCGTCGAAGATCCGCGACGCGTGCTCAACCTTGTCAAGGGCAAGCTCCCGCACATCGTCGGCGATCTCGGTGTTCCGCGCATGGATCCGAACGTTCACGCGTTCTCCCTTCGGTCGCGAACGTGGCCCTGCTTCGGTGAGTCGCTGCGCGCCAAACCAGAAGCATCGATCGTTCGAGCGCGGAGGGGGGTCCGGTCGTTCGGACCGCTGGACGGTTGAACCGTCACTGCACCTCCAAGTGGGCCAACTCCTTGATTCACTCTACTCGCGCAGGTAGCCACCGCGACAAGAGTCGGAAGGCCCGGAAGCGCTTCGGCAGCGGCGAGTGCCGTGGCGCCCGTTGTGAGCACATCGTCGACGAGTGCAACCCCGGGCGGCACGCGTCGCCCGGATGACACGAACGTGAGTGGGGACCGCTCGTCCCTGCCGCGTCCGGCGTGGCTGCGCCACCACCACCGAGCTAGCAGCGCGTCGATGACCGGCAACCCGCTGCGACGGCTGATCGCTGCTGCGAGCACGGCGGCTGGGTCGATGCCGTAGCGAAACGCCCGAACCCGCGCCCGCGGGATGGGAACGAGCGCGGTGACGGATCCGGGGATCCGGTCGGCAACCGCTTCGGCGAGCGGTTCGGCCGCTGCCGCTACCGCCCGGTACTTGAGCGCGTGGACCAGGCGGCGGGCCGGTCCGACATGCAAGAACCCGGCAATGCCGGTCACACCCAACCCGACCGTCACCTCGGGTGCGGGGTGCAATCCCATGCGGCATGTGGGGCACAAGGCCCCCGAGCACGGACCCGTGCACGCAAGACAGAGCATGCGGGCACCGTACGGCATGGGTGTGACGAGAACTGTGACAGGAGACAGGAGACACGAGACCACATTGCGTCTCGGTCGAGCGTCTCGGGTCCGGCCTAGGTTCCCTCTTCCCAGGACTCGAGGTAGCGCGCCTGTTCCTCCGTCAGGACGTCGAGGGTCGCGCCCATTGAAGCAAGCTTGAGTCGGGCGACGTTCTCATCGAGCTCGCGAGGGAGCGTGTACACGTCGGGTGCAAGTTCGCTGCCGTTCTCGACGAGCCACTCTGCAGCGAGTGCCTGATCTGCGAACGACATGTCCATCACGTCGGCGGGATGGCCCTCGGCAGCGCCCAGATTCACGAGGCGGCCTTCGGCAACGACGATGATCCGTCGACCGTCGGTGAGCTCATACTCCTCGAGGTTGTCACGGATCTTGCGACGACCGACCGCCATTGCATCGAGGCCGGTCAGGTCGAGTTCGACATCGAAATGCCCTGCATTGGCGAGGATGACGCTGTCCTTCATCACGTCGAAATGCTCAGGACGGAAGATGTGAATGTCTCCGGTCGCCGTCAGGAACACGTCCCCCACCGGGGCAGCCTCAGCGGCAGACATGATGCGGTACCCCTCCATCGCCGCCGACAAAGCCCGGATCGGGTCGACCTCGACGACCACGACGCTGGCACCGAGTCCGGCCGCCCGTCGCGCGATCCCCCACCCGCAGTCTCCGAACCCGGCGACAACCACGGTTCTCCCCGCGAAGAGGATGTTCGACGCCCGCAGGATGCCATCGAGCGACGACTGGCCCGTCCCGTGCCGGTTGTCGAAGAGATGCTTCGTGGCCGAGTCGTTGACGGCCACGACCGGGTAGCGGAGCACGTTGTCGGCCGCCATGGCGCGGAGCCGCAACACACCGGTCGTGGTCTCTTCGAGGCCGCCCAGAATCGGTTGAGAGCTCCGCTGCCGATGCAGGACGGTGGTGGTATCCGCGCCGTCGTCGAAGACAATGTGCGGCTCGGTGTCGAGGATCGCATTGATGTGGCGGTAGAACGTCTCGGAGTCCTCTGAGCGAACGGCGTAGACGGAGATACCGTCGTCGACCAAAGCTGCTGCGACATCGTCCTGGGTCGACAGGGGGTTTGATGCACAGAGGGCCACCGAAGCTCCGCCCGCCCGCAGCGTACGCATCAGCACGGCCGTTTCGGTCGTCACATGCATACATGCCGCGACGCGGATTCCCTCGAGCGGCGTTTCTGTCTCAAAGCGTTCGCGGATCGAGGCAAGCACCGGCATCCGCCGGTCGGCCCACGCGATTCTTCGGTGTCCTTCGCCGGCGAGAGCCGGATCGGCGATGTCGTAGTTCATGGCGTTCCTTTCGCGAGCATGATCTTGAACTCCTCGAGATTCTCAACCGGTGTCGGGTCGACGTCCGCTGCTTCGGCCAGCGCAACCGACGCCGCATCGCCCACCACCGCCAAGCTGAAGAACCGCGCCATCGCACCGGTCCCCGTCGACCGGACATCGCCGATCCGCTGCACCTTTCCGGAGAGCACGGTGCCGGAGAGGTCGATGCGCCTCGCGATCGCAGGATGATCGCCGCCATCATGGAGGTAGACGACACCGAAGCCTCTGCTCGCTTCCGGCCGCCATCCTTCGAGCTCGTTGTGGTTCATCTCGGGGATCGTTCCGGCGAACGCCGGCGACTTGGCATTCTCGTTGATCTGTGTCTTCCACCGGTAGGCAGCCGAAGCCCCGACCCCCAAACCTCCGTACACGACCGCGGTACGTCCGTCGAGCGCTTCGGCGATATCCCGGCCGAGAACGAACGCCGCACCGTCGCCTTCGGCGAGCAACTCGGCGGTCACATCCGCGGCCTCGTTGAGGTCTCGGTCGAGGTTCGGCACCTGTCCCGCTGCCGCCAGGATGGCGGCAACGGCGGCGGCCTGGTAGCCGACACCGGCGCGTGGTTGCAGGCCGCCCGGGATCTCGACGATGGGGAGTTCACGATCCGCCGCGATCTCGGCAAGTCGCCCGCCGGACGCGACTGCCGCGATTTCGAGGTCCGCGGAGATCGCAGCATCGACGCCGGACAGCACTTCTTCGGTGTTCCCGCTGTACGAGACGGCGATCACAGATGCGCCGCTGTCCTCCGCCCACGCCGGCAGCCCGTATCCGCGATGCACCACCATTGGGGAGCGCGAATCCGCCGCGAGCGCGGCGATCGTTGCCGCCATCGCCGAACCTCCCATACCGAGCAGCACGATCGGCCCGCCGGCTCGGAGCGGTGCGAGGTCCAGTTCGGTTCCCCACCGGATCTGACGCGGAAGGCTGCAGATGTCGTCGATCATCGTCATTGTGCGCCGCGGCTTGCTTCGTCGATCAGCATCACGGGGATGCCCTCCCGGACGGGGTACTGAAGGCCGCAGCCCTGGCACACGAGGGCCGGCGGCGTCGGCTGCTCGGTGAGCGTCCCGGCGCAGGATGGGCACTGCATGATGGCGAGCAGTTGCGGGTCGATCAGGTGATCGGTCACGATCCCTCCTGGATGATTCTGGCTACGGACGCGACGAGTTCGTCGACGCCCGCGGCGTCTGGGGCTTCTGCATTCAGCCTGAGCTTCGGCTCCGTGTTGGAAGGCCGCAGGTTGAACCAACGGTCTCCGAGGTCCACCGTCAGGCCGTCGAGGTGGTCGAGGGCCGCCTGGCCGAACGCAGCCGCCACCGCCTCCGTCGCGGCGGTTTGATCGGCCACGTCGTAGTTGATCTCACCCGAACCCGCATACGGCTCGTACTCGGCACGGAGCTCGGACAGCGGGCGGCCGTCCTCCGAGAGCACCTGCATCAGGACCAGCAACGCCAGGATGCCGGAATCGGCTCGGTAGTTGTCCCGGAAGTAGTAGTGGCCGGAATGCTCACCACCGAAGACGGCCCCGGTCTCCTTCATCACCTGCTTGATGAACGAATGCCCGACTCGGGTGCGCACCGCGGTGCCTCCCGCTTCGGCCACACGCTCAGGGACGGCTTTCGAGCAAATCAGGTTGTGCACGATCGCCGCTCCCGGCTCCCGGCGCAGAAACCAGTCGGCAATGAGCGCCGTCGTCGTGCTGCCGGGTAGCGGTACTCCGGCATCGTCGATGAAGAACGCCCGATCGGCGTCCCCGTCGAACGCGACGCCGAAGTCGGGGCGCTCGGCGTTCATCAGCGCCAAGAGGTCGACGAGATTCTCGGGACGGAGTGGATCGGCCGGATGGTTGGGGAACGTACCGTCCGGTTCGAGGTACAGCCCGATGAGCTCCGACGGGATGCGCTCGAAGACCGAAGGCAGTGCAACGCCGGCCATGCCGTTGCCACCATCGGCGGCGATCCGCAGGCGGGCAAAGGCGTCGGCATCGACGATGCTGTAGAGGTGATCGACGTAGCCCCCGAGAATGTCGACCGGTTCGGTCGATCCTCGCTCAGGCGAAACCGGCTGCGGAGAAGCGGCAGATTCCTTGATCGCTCGGAGGCCGGTTTCCTCGCCGACGGGAGCGGCCCCGGCGAGGCAGAACTTCAGGCCGTTGTACTCGGGAGGATTGTGCGACGCCGTGACGACGACGCCCGGGAGATTCATCGAACCGGCCGCGAAGTAAAGCCCGTCCGTCGTGACCTCGCCGAGATCGGCGACGTCCACACCGGCATCGTTGATGCCGTGGATCAGCGCTCCGGCGATGGACGGGGAAGACAACCGGCAATCACGCCCGACTGCGATCCGGTCGGCGCCGGCGAAGTCGGCGAATGCATACCCGATGCGCCGCGCCGTTGTCTCGTCGATCTGCACTGGATAGAGGCCGCGCACGTCGTAGGCCTTGAAGATGGTGTCGAGGTCCATGGGCTGGAGTGTACGGTCCCTTGCGCGCTCGGGCGGCTGCTGTGTTCCATCCGTTCCTAGACTTCCCCTCACATGCCGCTCGATTCCTCCTCGACCATGTCGGTCGTGATCCCCGTCCACAACGAAAGCGCTTACGTTGCCGGCGCTATCGAAGAGCTCTTCGACGAGATCTCCGACCTGCCGACGCCGATCACCGTGCTGCTCGTGGAGAACGGCTCGACCGACGGAACCGCCGATGCCGTCCGAGATCTGTTGCCGAGGTTCCCCCGCCTCTCACTGCTCGAACTCCCGACACCCGACTACGGAGCAGCGATGCGGGCGGGATTCCTCGCTACCGACGGTGCATGGGTGGTGAACTTCGACATCGACTACTTCTCCGCCGACTTCCTCCGCTCGGTGGTCGATGTGGCCCCGAATGCCGACATCGTCCTGGCCTCGAAGCGCGCCGAGGGGTCGGATGATCGACGCAGCCCGATGCGACGGTTTGCCACCTTCTCCTTCAACCAGATTCTGCGTTTCGTCCTCGCGTCCGGAGTGTCGGACACTCACGGGATGAAGGCGATTCGTCGAGCGGTGGTCGACGACATCGCCGCAGCCGTGATCTCCACGCAGGACTTGTTCGACACCGAGTTGGTGGTGCGGGCAGAGCGGGCGGGGTATCGCATCGTGGAAGTGCCCACACTCGTCGAGGAGAAGCGCGAGGCGAGGACGAGCCTCGTACGACGCGTGCCGAGAACGCTGAGCGGTGTCTGGCGGATTCGCAGAAGCCTCGATTCCTGACCCCGGTCGCGCGGCGGCCCGCTATACCTCCACGGTCCGGCACTCCTGGTCGCGAATCGCCTTCCCGAAGACGATGTCGCGATACGAGGCGAACTTCGGAACGAGGATCACCACCGAGGTCAGGAGGTAGACCACGTTCGCTGCGACGGCCGAAAGCGGTCCGAAGAACGTCTCGGCGAGCCACATCGACCCGGCCGTGCCCGCCCAGGCAGCGAGGTTCACCAGATAGAAGTTCGCAGTCTCACGCCCGGAGACCTTGCCGTCCTTGAGATCGAACGTCCATGCCCGGTTGAGGACGTAGGACATGAATGTCGTGGTGGCAAACGCAGCGCTCACGGCGATCACCGACCACCAACCGAGCCAGAGAAGGGCATTGAAGAGGACGAACGAAACGACGGTGTTTCCGAGGCCGACGAGACCGACCTTCACGAATTGGCCGAGCGCCCTCCGCGTCATGAAGCTGGCGAGATAGTCCTTCATACCGACGCCGATTCGCTTCGACGCCTCGATCGCCGGTAGGCGTAGACGCCCAGCCCGACGAATGCAATCAGCGTGAGGGCCATTCCGAGGTTTTCGGCAGATGTGTTCTTGAACTCAAGGACGACTTGCTCGCCGGTCGGCACGACGACCATGAGCGACGGAGCGGCTCGATACGGCCCGTCGGCCCCTTCGGCCGTCCAGTTCGGGAAGTACGACGTCTTGACGAGATGTGGCACGCCGACGGCAGACGTCGTGAACGAGATCCGGTGATCGTCCGAGACATAGTCCGTCACGATGCCGGCCCCGGCATACGGCGCGTCGACGATGCGTGCGTCGACGGTCTCGACCCTCGGCCACTCCGGTGGCCCCTCCTCGACGAGCCAGTAGTCGAGGTGCTCGACGTCGTCGTACCACTCGAGCGCCGGTTCGAGGAAGCCTCCGCCACCGGCCCACACGGCCGGTTCCACCGTTGCGACATCCACCGGATCGGAGGGAGGGAGCTCGAAGATCGTCCAAGGCAGGGCCTCGCCCACCTCGTCGAGCCCGGCGAGCCTGGCCTCCTCCGCGCCACGCTCCGTGAAGCTCACGTAGTAGGAGACGTCGTACACCGCAAGATGCTCGATGCCTCGCGCCATGTCCAGCCCTCGATAGTTGAGGCCGCGGACCGGATTCGACGGACTCTCGCTCACTTCGGAGGCATTCAGGAAGTGGAACGGCGTCGTCAGCGACGATTCGAAGAAGAGGCCCTCCATCGACGGATGGCCCTCGCTCCAGTAGGGGAACAGCATGAGCGCCATCGGCGTCCCGTACTTGTTCATATCGCTGTTCGCTTCCCACATGATGCGGCCGGGGGGCAGGGTGTCGACCGTCTCCATCAGCGTCCGATACTCGCCGTAGTCGGCCTTGCCTTCGTAACCCTCGAAATTCCACTTCACCCACCCGGGAACGTCGTGGATCGAGAAGACCGTCGCTACGACCACGATGAAGCCGACGCCGAGCGACAACCCGATCGTCACCGATCGACGCAATGGGACCCTGCGCGACACCTCGAGAACGGCGAGACCGAGCGCAATGCCGGCAAAGACGTACATTCCGAAGTACCAGTACGGGAGCAGGCGTGCGTTGTAGAGGACGGTGACGCCGATCTTGGGAAGGACGAAGTAGCCGACCAGCGGCAGCAACGTCAACCACGCGAGTACGGCCACGTCGTCGCGTCGCAGCATCGTCCAGAGCATCCCGATGATTCCGATGATGAGGATCGGGATGAACTCGCCGGGCAGGGGCGATCCGGGGATGTCGTCCCCAACGATGTTGGTCACCGGCGCCCATCCCATGTCGGTGGTCATTCCCTGCATCACGCGAACCAGCAGCGGCAGCGACCAGAAGGCGCTCAGTGCAAAGCCAAGCACCCACGACGAGAGCACCGTGTGCGGACCGTTTCGCCGAAACAGGAGAACAACCGAGACCGCGACAACGATCATGGTGGTGACGATGTGGGTCATGGCCGTCAACGCAAGCACGACTCCGGCGACCGGCGTGAATCGGCGGCCCAATCTGGTGTCGCGGGTCACGATGCCGAGGTAGAGGATCGACAGTGCGAACGACCACGAGAACGAGAACTCCCCGGCCAGCGTCGACTTCACGTTCGCGCCGAAAATGGAGAAGCTCTCCATGAACAGGAACATCGACCCGGTGAGGCCGGCGAGAGCTGAAGCCAGGCGAGAGAACCCGAGCAGGCGCACAAATGCGTAGGTGGCCGCCGGAAGGGCAACGAGGCCGACGATCGTCACGAGCTTGAACGCAACACCGTACGGCAAGAGGACGTCGAGCAGCACCGTCGCCAGGGCGGGTATCGGGAAGTAGAAGTAGAGGGCGGGGAATCCGGCGTACCACGAACTCGACCAGCCAAAGATCCGGCCAGACGGCAGCAGGACATCGCGCAGTTCCTGTGGCAGCAGGACGTGGGCCCCCATGTCGCCTCCGGTCGGCGTATTGGCAACCAGGATCTGCGGGAATCGAATGAGGGCTCCGGACCCGATCACGCCCAGGATTCCCGACATGATCAGCACGACGAGCATTGTCGGAACGGCAACGAGCACGACGATCAGCCAGGTCGGCACCGCACCCGTGTCCAGCGGCGCCGACGGCCCGGAATCGTGCTCGAGGAGGGCGGGCGCGGGCGGAGCGGTCACGGGCGGCAGGCTAGTGATGGACGCGCGGTACGCCCGTGCTAGGCATCCCGTCGGGCAACGTCGATGAGCGCGTCGAGGTCGAGCCGCTCACCCTCCCGATCCCACCATTTCGACTCACAACGGTGACAGGAGCAGAACACGACTTCGGAACCGTCCGGCAACGTGAGCTCGATCTGGATGACCGAGTTCTGACCGCACGTGCTGCAGGTGAGTCCTTCATTCATAGTCTGCCTCCCAGGCGGACATCGTAGCCTCAGACGGGGCGCATCGCTTCCGGAACATCCTCGAGCTTGCCCAGGTAGCGCGATCGACGCCGACCGTCTTCGTTCCAATACGCGTACCAATACGGCCCGTGAGGACACCGAGTGCAACTGTCCTTTCCGCACCGGACCATCTGCTTGCGGAGCTTGACCTCCGGTCCCGAACCCGGGAGGTCAACGCCTCGCCCTTCAAGCCGCGCCTTCGCCAGGATGTAGAGGCGCCGCAGCTCGTGCTCGTCCATCTCTCTCACGGCCTCGAGCACATCGCGGTCAATGGACATTCGGCTCCCTACGCCGGACCCGGAGTGAACAGGGTCGGTTGCGATCGGCGATCGTGGAGCACCCAGCCGACCGGCGCCGTCACCCGGTCGGCATGGGACGTGCAAAGCGGATAGCGGGTTCCCGGCGCCGGGGAGCCGTCGCAATCGACAAGCCATGCTTCTCGCCGCTCATAGGCATACGTGAGGCTCGAGGTGGAGGTCAATGAGCAGCGGACGCAAGTCATGGCCGCGCGACGTTAGGTGCTGCGCACCTGCCGGCCAAGTACCCGGTGCTCGTCATCCGATCCCGACCGATCGAAGTGCCTTGCGGTACCGGTTCCGATCAGGAACGCCGGTCTCGAAGAGAATCGACCGGCCATGCCCGTCGATCACGGCGACGAGCGGCACGGCTTCGATCCGATACTCCTCGAACAGCTGCGGCTCGAGCTCCCACGTGACTTCGCGCACCGCGGCGCCGCCGTCACCGACGACCTTCATCGCCTGGGAACACGTTGCGCAATCCGTGGAAGTGAACACGACGACCCCGGGCCGTTCCCCGAGACCGTCGAGATCGACGGGCGGGTGCTGCGGCCTCTGCCATCGGGCGACCAGGCGCACGACCACGACAACGACCAGAACGAGGAC
This sequence comes from Actinomycetes bacterium, assembly GCA_024640745.1. Taxonomy (GTDB): domain Bacteria; phylum Actinomycetota; class Acidimicrobiia; order Spongiisociales; family UBA5794; genus JAHEEL01. Next base: position 10,108 of record JAHEEL010000009.1, on the reverse strand, counting down.
CAGCACGATGGCGACCCGAAGAAAAGGCGTCATTGGATGCCCACGCCGCCGACGAACGCGACGCCTTGCGGGCCGGCGATCGTGACGGCGACGGAGACCGGAACACTCGACTCGACCAGCATTCCTGAGTCGCCGGTCTCGGAGAGCGGAGCAATCGGCACTTCGAGGTAGGTGCCGGGAGCAACGATCACCTTGGTGAAGCCGCCGGTGGAAACGCCGAGCGGGCTCAGCGTGACCGTGGCCTCGTCGCCGGTCGGGTTGAGGACCCACACCGATGTGTCCGCTCCCGGAACGACACCGAGGCCGGGCACGAGCCATCGCTCGAGCGGATCGGGGTTGCCGGCCATCGCCGCGAGCCCGTCGTAGACCACGGGTCCCTCGGTTTCCTCGCCGTCGACTGCGTCCCCCTCAGCTGCGGTGGTGTCGGTCGTGTCGTCGGCCACCACGGTGGTCTCCGTGGTGCTCTCGTCGCCGGCAGACTCGTCGGTGGCCGGTTCCTCCCCCGCTCCTCCACCGTCGTCGTCTTCGGGAAGCACGACGTCGGTCGTTGGGAAGGTCCCCTCGGGACCGGCCTGAATCACGGCACCAACCGGAGCATTCGAGCGAACCCGAACGGCATACGGGGGTTCGGCGAGATCCGCGAGATTGATTCGAACGGGCTCGAGCGGTGACACGATGCGTCCATCGGCATCCAGCAGCGGCCCGTCGGGCGTGAAGAGATCGATGCTGATGGTCGCACCCACGCTCCCGGTGTTCGAGAGCACGAGGGTGGGGGTCAATCCGTTGACACTGGTCACCGGGAAGTCCCACGTGGTCGACTGGCCGGTGCCCGGCCACGATGCTTCGTCGGATTCATTGTTGAGCACCAGGCTCGGTATGACGATCCCGCTCTCCGTAGTCACGGTGAAGCTGGCGTTGTCGACGAAGCGAATGACCTCGGAGAGCTCCTCGGTCACCCACGACCGACCGGGGATGTCGATGTTCTCGAATCCTGCGAGCGGCGAGCTCCCGAACTCGGTGATGGCCTCGACGGTCACCTTCGCGCTCTCTGCGAACGGATTGAACAGGTGGAGTTCGAGCGAGAATCCCTCGGCGGTGATCCCCCCGACGAGGTGCCAGACCTTCGGGACGGAGACCACACATCGGTCACCGGTGAGGAGCTCGCTGGACCACATCGTCGCCGTCGCGACCGCCGGACCGTCGTCGAACTCCACGACCCCGGGCGAGGCGCCGCGACGAACGATGTCGCCCGCGTCGAAGCTGCGGGCCCCCGGTCCGCGCAGCCGGAGGGGTTCCACGTCGGGATCCTCGGTCGGATTCGGACTCGGGAGCGTGATGCTCCCTTCCACATCGACGAGTGCGGCGAGGTTGAAGGTCGAATCCCGGAGCGCGCCGGCGGCGACCCACGGACAGTACCAAGCGCTCGGATCTCCGGTGGCGGCACCAACCTCTGGAGGAAGCGTCCCGAACGGAGGGGGGGATACGTCGACCGGTTCCGACTGTGCAAAGGCGAATGCCCCGAGGACTGTGGCTACGAGGACCGCAAGCGCGCGTCTCATCCGAACTTCCTTCCCACCCATGCGAAGCCGGTGAGCGCTGCCAGCCACAGCGCTGCCGAGATGGCCTGCGTTCGTCGAGACGCTATCGGATCGAAGTCGACCCCGGCTGCCGACGACGCTACCGCATTCCCCCAATCGGTCTGCTCCCACTCACCGGGTCCCCAACGGACATTCGCGTTCTCACGCACCACGACGTCGACGATGGCCGACGTCTCCCGCGCATATCCAGTGCCGGCCCGCGTCCACGTCGTGTCCTGCAGGCTCACCGCACGGAGCGGAAATTCGGCCTCGTTCTCGAACGTGACGTTCTTGAGTCCCCCGCCGAGGGGCACGAGATCCAACTGCCCGACCATCGCCGAGCGCCAGGCATCCGCAAACGGATCGCTCTCGCTCTCGGCGAGGATCACCACCCAGCGGATGCCGAACGGGGCGAGGAGCTCCCCGGCTCGCTTGGTCTCTCCGTCGATGACCTGACCGAGCGCGTCGGCGAGCGCGACATCGCCGGCACGCTCCTCAGGCAGGTACGTCTCCCACGACGCCGGCATCGGTGCCGACACCAGGCGGTAGGCCGCGCCGTCGACGACGCGGTCGGTTCCCGGGAGCTCACCCGGGGCACCGACCACGAGGATCCGCGACATCGAAGGATCGCCCGGCCGAGCAGCGGTGAAGGTGAAGGCGGCGCGGTACTCGTCTTTCGGGAAGCCGGCTCGCCCACCGACGACCGTGACCAAGGACGCGGCGACGAGGAACACGGAAGCCACCACGGCAATGCCGACCACGATCCGACGCCAGCCGCCCACCTCTCGTGTCCGGGTGATCGATTCGAAGGACGGGCCGACGATGAGAGCCAGGCCGAGAGCGACGACCGCCAACCCAACGGCACCAACCTCGCGCCCCAGGTCGAAGTCGGCCGACCGTGCGAGCAACGCGCCGGCGGCCGCCAAGATCGCCCCCGCTCCCGCGACGAGGGCGAGGCGTCTCGGTGCGGCCAGCAAGGTCGCCAATGCCCCGACGGCCGTGATCGCGGCGGTCGCCGTCGGAATCGCCCAGTACGCGGCACCGTCGGTGATGAAACTCGAAAGATCGACGCTACCCAGCCACGGGAAGAGCACTGGAACGGCGAGCGCCGACCCGGCCAGCGCAATCCCGAACGCTCTCCATGCGGCGCGATCGGTCAGGTTGAGCAGCGCCCACACTGCGAGCGCGGCCGGGGCGATCACGAGTGTGAGCGGGGCCAACGCGGCCAGGATGCCGGAGAGAGCCGCGACAGCCGCGATCCGACCCGTCCGACCGAGCCACGAAGCGGGGACCGGAGCGAGCGAGAAGCGCATCGCCCAGGGGATGAGGCCGAGGGCGAACACGACGCCGACCTGCGTGTGCTGCGCCACGGCCTGTGCACCGGCACCCGAGACGTAGACCACGCCCGCAAGCGTGCCGGCCACGGCGGCCACGCCCCACGTGCGCAACAGCCGAACGGTGCCCCAGATCCCGAGGAGCCATGACCCGGCGGTCAGCACGAACTCGGCGAAGCGGCGATTGTCGAGGAGGACGGTTTGCACCATGCCGGCGAGTCCGATGAGGGGTCTCAGCGGCTCGACGGATCCCAGGCCCGCCGGGTTCCAGCCCCCGGCATACGCCGACACGGCGTCCGGGCCGGATTCGGTGAACGGCAGGCTGTATCCGATCGCCGGGAGGCCGACCGTCCAGATCGTACGCGTTCCGACCAGGACGAACAGGATTGCGACCGCTCCGACGACGAACGAAGGCCTTCGGATCTCATGACCGAGCGCCTCGACCGACACCCGGTCTTCCCCGGGAAGTCGCTCCCTGATTCGGTCCGAGATCTCGGTGACGAGGTTCTTGAGCGCAATCGAGCCACCGACCTGATACCGGAACAGCTCGGCGTCCCCGACCACCCGGCCGCGGCGAGCCGCCCTCCGATCGCTGATGGTGCTCGGCAACTTGACGAGGTACCACGCCCAGGCGCGGAGCCAGTCGAAGAACCGCCACCGTCCGAGCAGCAGCGAGAGGGCCGCTTCGAGCACACCGGACAGCAGCGCCATCGGCAGCGACCAGACGAGAGTGGCAGGGCCGTAGACCTTGGTCATCGCCCGGAGGCGACCGCCTTGCTCCCGCCATCGATCGAGGCGCCCGGACTCGTCCCGCGCCAGCACTTCGGACGACGGAACCACGATGACACGGGCGCCACGAAGCCGAGCGCGCTGACAGAAGTCGACCGCCGCAGCGTACGGCGCCATCGAACGGTCGGGACCGCCCAAACCGCGCGCCAGATCGAGACGAAGGAGTACCGACTGCCCTCCGACCGCGGCAACATCCCGAACCACGTCGTATTGGCCCTGGTCGTGCTCTTCTCCATCGAATCCGGTGTATGGGGAATCGAACACGTCGGTCGCAAACCCCACCGACAGCAGACGCTCCGGGTCGTCGAGATCGCGGACCTTGGATCCCGCTACGGACGCGTCGAGACGCATCGCCTCATGGACCAGTGCACCGAGTGCGTCCGGGAGCGGCACCACGCCTTCACGTATGAGCCACAGGTGGGTGACGTCGCGCGAGACGTCGACAACGCTCGCAATGTTCGCGCTCCACTCCGCATCATGCTCCTGAGCAATGCGGCGCGCGTCGCTCTCCCCACCGACCACGATCAGACGTTGCGGTCCGTACACTTGCCCGCGAACTGCCTCGATGGTCGCTGGAAGATCGATTCCGCGGCGCGCAAAGATCGCGGCCGCAACTGAGGTCGGGGGGACACCCTCGGGAGATGACATGAACGACGCCATTCAAGGCCCGATGCCGGCATATTCCAATCACCTCGTCGTTCTCCTCGCCGGTGGCGTCGGAGGCGCCCGTGCAGCTCGTTCGTTGACCACCCGCCTGGGCCCGGGAGAACTGACCGTCATCGGCAACGTCGGCGACGACGATCTGAGGTACGGCGTCCCGGTCTCCGCCGACCTCGACACCCTCGTCTACACCCTCGCGGGTGTCGAGGGGCCCGAGGGCTGGGGAATCCGAGACGACACGACAGTGGTGATGGACCACCTGGCGGCACTCGGGGTCGAAACGACGTTTCGGCTCGGCGACCGCGACCTCGCCACGTGCCTCCACCGCGCGGATGCGCTCGAAGCCGGGCGCACCCTGTCGGAGGCCACGACCGCACTCCGAACTGCCTTCGGCGTCGACACGCCGGTCCTTCCGGCCACCGACGATCCGCTGCGCACGCGCATCCAGACCGGCGACGGCGAGTGGCTCGGGTTCCAGGAGTACTTCGTCGAACGAGGCCACCGCGACGAGGTCACCGCGATCGACTACGACGGCGCGGCGTACGCCGCGCCCGCCCGAGGTGTCATCGAAGCCATCGACGCCGCTGAGGTCGTCGTGATCGCTCCGTCGAACCCTCCCCTGTCGATTCATCCGATCCTCGCGGTACGGGAGATCGACTCGGCACTTCGTCGACACCCACGGGTCGCGGCAATCAGCCCGCTGTTCGGCGGGAAAGCGCTCAAGGGCCCGGCAGATCGCGTTCTCGCTTCACTCGGCTATCCACCGGGGAACGCCGGGGTCGCAGCGGCGTACGAGGGCCTCCTGAGTGACTTCATCATCGATCAGGGTGATGCTGCCGATGCCACCGGCCTGCCGTCACCGGTCACCGTCCACGTCACCGACACCAGACTCACGGACAACGAAGCGGCCGAGCGCTTCGGCCGATGGTTCGAGGAGAGGATGTTGTGAGCATTGAGATCCATCCGATCCGAGGGATCCCGGAAGTCGCGCCCGGAGATGACCTCGCCGGGCTCATCCTACGCGGGCTCGAGACCTCGCGCTTGGATCTCGTCGATCGCGACATCGTTGTCGTGACCCACAAGGTGGTGTCGAAAGCGGAGGGCCGGATCGAGCCGGCACCAGACGATCGGACATACCGGGAACTCGCCGAGCGAGAAGCTCGGAGCGTTCTGCGCCGCCGCGGCGACCTCATGATCGCACAGACCGAGCAGGGGTTCATCTGCGCGAATGCGGGCGTCGACCGATCCAACGTCGAGGAAGGATCGGCCGTTCTTCTCCCCATCGACTCCGACCGGTCCGCTCATCGCATCCGCAAGCGGCTCGAGCAAGCGACGGGTCGGTCGCTCGCGGTGGTCGTCACCGATACGTTCGGCCGTCCCTGGAGGCGCGGGCTCGTCGACGTCGCGATCGGCGTCTCCGGCCTCCCCTCCATTCTCGACCTTCGCGGGCAGACCGACGCCGGGGGACGAGAGATGTACGTCACGGAGATCGCCGTCATCGACGTGATCGCCGCCGCCGCCGACCTCGCCATGGGCAAGGCCGAATCGATCCCCGCCGCCGTCGTGCGCGGCCTCGACCTCTCCGGTGAGGGTCGAGCCACGGATCTCGTGCGCCCCCCCGAAGAGGACCTGTTCCGGTGAGAAAGCAGACGCTCGAGACGAGCCACGAACAGGAACAACGACTGCGGTTGTGGCTCCCGTCGAGCGTCTCGTGTCTCCCGTCTCAACATGCCTGAACTCCCTGAGATCGAGGCCTATCTGCATGCGCTGCGCTCGCGAGTCGTCGGTGTGGAGCTGCGCGGCGTGCGGATCCGGAGCTTTTCGGTGTTGAAGACGTACGACCCCCCGCTCGACGCAGTCTCGGGCAAGATGGTCGTCGGTCTCGAGCGCCTCGGGAAGCGGATCGTGATCAACCTCGACGACGGCCTTCACGTCGTGATCCACCTCATGGTCGCCGGACGCCTCCTATGGCTGGCGGCAGACGCAACGATCGCGCGCCGGTCCTCGCTGGCAGCATTCGACTTCACCTCGGGGACACTCCTCCTCACCGAGGCGGGTTCGAAACGTAGGGCCTCGATCCATGTTGTCGACGACCGGGGCCTCACAGCACTCGACCCCGGGGGCGCGGAAATCACCGCCTTGTCCGCCACCGAGTTCGGCGAGCGTCTCCGCAGGGAGCGCCACACGGTCAAGCGATCCCTCACCGATCCGCGTTTGTTCGCCGGCGTCGGCGGCGCCTTCGCCGACGAAATCCTCTGGGTGGCCCGGCTCGCTCCAACGCAAATGAGCACCAACCTCGACGATGAGGCGGTTGCTCGTCTGCACCGCGCAGCCATCGACACACTCGAGCACTGGACGCGGGTGCGCGTCACGGAGACCGGTGAGGACTTCCCCGCCAAGGTCACGGCGTTCCATCCGGACATGGCGGTGCATGGCAAGTTCGGCGAGCCGTGCCGGGTCTGCGGCGCCCCGATTCAGCGGATCGTCCATGTCGGACGCGAGACCAACTACTGCCCGGGGTGCCAGACCGGCGGGCGGATCCTTGCCGACCGTGCGCTGTCTCGCCTCCTCAAGGACGATTGGCCGCGACAGCTCGAAGGGCACTAGGGATTGCGGCGAAACCAGTCAATCGTTTGGACGAGGCCGTCTTCGAGATCGGTCCACGCCTCCCACCCGAGGGCTTTTCGTGCCGCCCGCGAATCGAGGCACGACCGGCGCTGCTCACCGGCGCGCGCGGCGGCGTGATTCGGTCGCATCGGTGATCCGACGATTCGGGCCATGCGCTCGTAGAGATTGTTCACGGTTGTCTCGATGCCGGTGCCGATGTTGAGGTAGAGACCGCCCCCCATGAGCGCAGCTCGCCAACACGCATCGGCAACGTCTTCGACGAACACATAATCGCGAGTCTGGAGCCCATCTCCGTAGATGGTGGGCGTCCGTCCACCGAGCAGGTCACTGCTGAAGATCGCAACGACGCCGGCCTCGCCCGCCGGATCCTGGCCCGGTCCGTACACGTTCGAGAACCCCAGCGAGACGTAGTCCAGCCCGGCCGTGCGGCGGAAGTAGTCGAGATAGTCATCGGCGATCTTCTTTGCCACTCCGTATGGTGAATCCGGTCGGCGATCGATCGTTTCCGGCGTTGGGATCACGTCGGCCTCTCCGGTCGTGGCACCCCCCGAAGACGAGAAGACCAGCCGCTCGGCACCGGCATCGCGCGCCGCCACGAGCACATTGATCGTACCGAGCACATTGATCGACGCGTCACCGACCGGATCGGCAACAGAGGCACGCACGTCGATCTGGGCAGCGAGGTGGAAGACGACCTGAGGAGTGAAGCCGATGAAGACGTCACGCAGGTCCGGCGATCGAACGTCCATCTGATGGAAATGAACCCTGCCGCTCGCGCGAGCCTCGGCGAGGCGTGACAACATGCCGCTGGAGAGATCGTCGACAACGAGCACCTCGCAACCTTCGTCGATGAGACGGTTCACCAGATTGGAACCGATGAATCCGGCCCCGCCGGTGACCGCGGCCTTGGTCATGCTCATGGGGCCCTCCGATCGGTCCGAAGCGTAGCGAGGTCGTGCAGGCGGACTTCGCCGCTGCGGACTTCGACGATGCCGTCCGTCGTCTCGACCAGGAGCGCACCGTCCGGTGATACATCGATGGCCGTGCCGGAACCGGAGCCGTAGGCGACCGGTCGGCCAATCGTGAAACAGGCGCTCCGATAGTCGCCGATGCCCCACGCATCGGGACCGCAGTCGATTCGTTCCCAGAACGCATCGACCCAGGCCGTTGCGAGACGACGCGGCGCCGGGGTCGCAACCCCCGTCCGAAAGAGGGCGGCCGCACCCTCAACCGGGTTGTCCCAGACGAGATTGATGCCGCACCCGACGACCACCCGGCCGTCACCGGACTCCACCAGGACTCCGCCGACCTTCCCCCGGTCGATCACGAGATCGTTGGGCCAGCGCAACGCAACGTCGACCCCACAGGTGTCGGCGATGGCCTCGCGAACCGCAAGGCCGGCAACCAGCGGGAGGCGAGACCACGCAGCGACCGGCCACGACGGGGCGAACGCGAGCGACGAATACAGCGCTTGATCCGGCTCGACCCACCGACGTCCCAGCCGACCGCGCCCGCCCGGCTGCCGCCCAGCGATCACCAGGACCGGCGCGACAGCTTCGGCGCGTGCGCGGGCCTCATCCTGGGTCGATTCAGCCGATTCGAGTTCGACAATCGCGTATGGTGTAGCCAATCATCCACCTCGAGGGTCGAACCTGAGCCTACCGGGAGGCCTGTGAGCACCGAAGACCGCATCAAGAAGCTGCGCATCCTGCGCGAGCAGGCGCGCGCGCCGGCAAACCACCGCGCGGTCGACCGCCAGCACGACCTCGGCAAGCTCACCGCTCGCGAACGAATCGAGCTTCTCTTGGACAAGGACTCGTTCCAGGAACTCGATATGTTCGTGAAGCACCACGCTGCGGGATTCGGTGTCGAGAACAATCGGCCGCCCGGGGACGCCGTGATCACCGGGTACGGCACCGTCGATGGTCGGACGGTGTTCCTGTTTGCCGAAGACTTCACCGCCTTCGGGGGGAGTCTGGGAGCAGCAGTCGCCGACAAGATCTGCAAAGTGATGGACCTCGCCATGGACAACGGAGCGCCGCTGATCGGTATCAAGGACTCCGGCGGTGCACGAATCCAGGAGGGCGTCGCGGCGCTCCACGGCTACGGCCGGATCTTCGAGCGCAATGTACGTGCATCCGGGGTGATTCCGCAGATCTCCGTCATCATGGGACCGTGTGCCGGAGGGGCGGTCTACTCACCCGCGATCACGGATTTCGTGTACCAGGTCGACGAGACATCGCACCTGTTCATCACCGGGCCCGAGGTGATCAAGACCGTGACCGGTGAAGACGTCACCATGGAGGAACTCGGCGGCGCACACGCGCACGCCACCCGATCCGGCGTCACCCACTTCGTCGTGCCCGACGACCGATCGGCGATGGAAGAGGTTCGATACCTGCTCTCGTTCCTCCCGCAGAACAACATGGAGGTCGCCCCGTTCTTCACCCCCCTCGACCGTCCGGAGCGAATGGACGAGGCGCTGACCACCATCATCCCTGATTCGCCGAACCAGCCGTACGACATGGTCGGCGTCGTCGAGGCGATCGTCGACGACGGTGAGTTCTATCAGATCCACGAGGAATACGCCCCGAACATCATCGTGGGGTTCGCACGACTCGACGGATACACGATCGGCGTCGTGGGCAACCAGCCGGCGGCGCTCGCGGGAACACTGGACATCTCCGCGTCGGAGAAGGCGGCTCGATTCGTTCGCTTCTGCGACGCCTTCAACATCCCGCTCGTCACGATGGTCGACGTTCCAGGATTCCTCCCCGGCGTCGGGCAAGAGCACAACGGCATCATCCGGCACGGCGCGAAGCTGCTGTATGCGTTCTCCGAAGCGACGGTTCCCCGAGTGACGGTGATCACGCGGAAGGCATACGGCGGCGCATTCCTCGTCATGAACGCCCGGGCCGTGCGCGCCGACGTCGTGTTTGCGTGGCCAACGGCAGAGATCGCGGTCATGGGCGCCCCCGGCGCGGTCAACATCATTCATCGCAAGGAATTGCGCGAGGCCGACGACCCGGAGGCCGAGCGGCAGCGACTGATCGACGAGTACGAGGATCGCTTCAACAACCCGTATGTCGCCGCCGAACGAGGCTACATCGACGACGTCAT
>JAHEEL010000124.1 GCA_024640745.1 Actinomycetes bacterium | reverse complement strand
CTGCTGGTAGGGCTTCGCTCCGGAGAGTGATCCCTTGAGCTCCGCATCGTCGATGATGCGACCCTCCTCGAGATCGATGAGCAGCATCTTCCCGGGCTGCAGGCGCCACTTCGCGACCACTTTCTCTTCGGGAATGTCGAGCACGCCCATCTCCGACGACATCACGATGAGATCGTCGTCGGTGACCAGGTAGCGTCCGGGTCGAAGCCCGTTTCGGTCGAGGGTCGCCCCGATCTGGCGCCCGTCCGTGAACGCAACGGCAGCCGGCCCGTCCCACGGCTCCATCAGCGCGGCGTGGTACTCGTAGAAGGCCTTGCGGTTGGCGTCCATCAGCGGGTTGTCGGCCCACGCCTCCGGGATGAGCAGCATCATGGCGTGACCGAGCGAGTACCCCCCGGCGAGCAGCAGCTCGAGTGCGTTGTCGAAGGTGGCCGAGTCGGAGGCACCGTCTCCGATGAGGGGCCACAGCTTCTCGAGGTCGTCCCCGAGGATCTTGGACGACATGTTCTGACGCCGGGCCATCATCCAGTTGATGTTTCCCTGGATGGTGTTGATCTCTCCGTTGTGACAGAGGTAGCGGAACGGTTGCGCGAGCCGCCATGAGGGGGAGGTGTTGGTGGAGAACCGCTGGTGGATGAGCGCAAGGGCCGATGAGGTGCGTTTGTCGGCGAGGTCGCGGTAGAACGTCGCCAGGTTCTTGGCGAGAACCATGCCCTTGTAGACGATGGTGCGCGTCGACATCGACGGGATGTAGAACGTGCCTTGCTCGATCACCCACGGGGCCCGAATGGCGAGCTGGGTGTGAGCCTGCTTGCGGATGACGTAGAGCTTCAGGTCGAAGGCGGCGGTGTCCTGGGTGCCTTCCCCGCGGCCGATGAAGAGTTGTCGAATACGGGGTTCGATCGGCTTGACGCTCTCTCCGAGGCACGACGGATCGACCGGCACATCGCGCCAACCGATGACGTGCTGGCCCTCCCGGATCACCAATTCTCGCAGCAGGTTCTCGCACACGACCCGGTCGACCGGGTCCTGTGGAAGGAAGATCATGCCGACGCCGTAGTCGCCGGGCTCGGGGAGGTCGATCCCTCCGGTGGCCATCTCTTCGCGCAGGAGGCGATCCGGGATCTGCATGAGCATGCCTGCGCCGTCGCCGGCGAGGGGATCGGCACCGACGGCGCCGCGGTGGGTGAGGTTGGTGAGGGCGGCGAGGCCCATGTCGATGATGGAGTGGCTCTTCCGGCCCTTGATATCGGCAATGAACCCGATGCCGCACGAGTCATGGTCGAGCGCAGGGTGATACAAACCCTCGTGCCTTCGACCCTGTTGTTGCTCGTTCGCCATGGTTCCTCACACGCCGCAGGAGACCTGTCGATTGCGGAGAAGTTAGGGTCGCTGGTGCTCGTTGCGGAACCCGTTTGCGTAGTTGGACGGTCGCGGGCCGCCGGTGAACCGCTCAGGTACCGAGGTGATCCTCGAGCGCTGCGGCGCCCATCCGTGCGAGTTCCATGTCCTCGGCCTCGGGGAGACTCGACACCCCGACGGCGCCGACGACCCGTCCGCTTGCCGTGAGGGGCACACCCCCTCCCCACGAGACGTAGCGGAGATCGCCGAAGTTCGTCATCGGGAAGCCCTCGCGCTCCGACGCCGCTCCGATGTTCTTCGACTCGGTCTGCTCCCGGGCCGCGGTGTAGGCCTTGTTCATCGCGATGGTGATCGACGGCAGCCGACATCCGTCGGTGCGAACGAAAGCCATCAACTCCCCGTGCTCGTCGACAACGGCCACCGCCGCGCCGCGGTTGGTGCGTTCGAGCTCGGCCCTGATGGCGTGCAGGACCACCAGCGCGTCCTCATGGCCAAGTGTCGGCGTCTCGTTCAAGGGAACCTCCCATCAGGTGACGCCACCCTACCCAGGTGTCGCGTCCCCAACTGACGGGGCCTCAGTGTCGCGGTTCTGGCTCCCAAACGCCCCCTCCGCTGCGCGCCGGCCTGGCGGCCGGTGCTCGCGCCTTCCCCGCCCTTCGGTCGAGGGAGGCGAAGAGGTGAGCGCTGGTCTTACGCGTCCGAGCTGATGCTCGGATGCAGAGGGGGCGCCTCCCCCGCCCTTCGCTACCCGGAGGTTCCTCGCACGATCTTCGACACTGTGGTGCCAAGCTGTTCGATGGACCACAGGGCCTTCTCGTGGGGGACCGCTCCGGCGGTGTGCAGCATGAAGCGCTCGATGCCGAGGATGTCCTTCCACCGGAGAATCTTGGCGGCGACCGTCTCGGGGTCGCCGAGCACGAGGGATCCCTCCGGGCTGCGCATCCAGTCGAACTGTTCCCGGGTCATCGGCGACCAGCCGCGCTCGCGTCCGATGCGGTTCATGTTCGCGGTGAACGACGCGTACACGTCGTCGGCCGCCGCTTCGTCCGTTGGGGCAATGTGCCCAAGCCCATGGACGGCGAGCGGATACTCCTCGGGGTCGAACCCCGACTCCTCAAGGGTCCTGCGATAGAGGTTGGCGAGCGGCCGGAAGCGGACGGGGTCGCCGCCAATGATGGCCAGCGCCACGTGCAGGCCCAGCTTGGCCGCTCGCACGATCGAGGCCGGTGTGCCGCCAACACCGACCCAGATCGGTAGCGGGTCCTGCTGCGGCCGGGGGTACACCGCCTGATCGTCGAGCGGGGCGCGGAACTCGCCGCTCCATGTGACTCGCACGTTGTCGCGGATCGTGAGCAGCAAGTCGAGCTTCTCAGCGAACAGCTCGTTGTAGTCCTCGAGCGCGTAGCCGAACAGCGGGAACGACTCGATGAACGATCCGCGCCCGACCAGCAGTTCGGCGCGACCCGACGAGATGAGGTCGAGTGTGGCGAAGTCCTGGAACGTGCGGACCGGGTCGGCCGAGCTGAGCACGATGACCGCAGAGCTCAACCGAATCCGTTTGGTGAGCGACGCCGCAGCGGCGAGGGTGATCGCCGGCGCCGACGCCGCCATGTCGACTCGGTGGTGCTCACCGAGGCCGTAGACGTCGAGTCCGACCCGGTCGGCCTGTACGATCTCCTCGATCACGTTGCGGAGGCGCTCGCCGTGGCTGATGACCTTCCCGCCGACGGGCTCAGGCGGCGCCTCGGCGAAGCTCGTCAATCCGAGTTCGAACATGGGATTCCTTCGGGTTCGGGGGAGTGTGGTGTGTTCACGGTATCAACCGCAGGTACCGCTCACCTGTTCCGATCGGCCGGATCGACTCTCCGGTGTGCGATAGACGCTCGCGTGGCCCGGGCGCAGCTCGCGTCGAGCGCCCCGGCTACGGCATCCCGATGTTGACGGGGGTGGGGTAGCCGAGCGCTGCGAGCCGCTCGACGACGCGGGACGCGTGCTCGGCGGTGGTGTGGTCGGCGAGCGGTCCCGAACAGATTGCACAGGTTCGGGCGCCGGCGCTGCGATCGAAGAGGTTGGTCGGTTTGAGCCGAGCATGGTCGCAGTCGGTCCCGCCACATGACGGACAGGGCTGCGCTTGCATTGATCCTTCTCGCTTCGTTGCTACCGATTGCATCGGCACCTGGGGACCGAAGCTTGACGCGATCCGCAGCGAGGCCGGGGGGAGTGGAGCGCTTCGCTTGGCAGCACCGCCCAGGTCGGTCGGTCATGGAGCGCAAGGCAGCGATGGGTCAGGGCGAAGAGATCGACCGCTTGCCGCCGAACGTCCGAGCCCACCCCCATACGTGCTCGCGGAACCGGTGGTCTTCGGTGTCCGACTCGTAGTTGAACGAGTGGAGCCATCGACGAGCGTCCGTCGTCTCTCCGGGAAAGCGCCAGCGCCGCGTGGGATCCTGAAACATGATGTCGTCGGGGCGAGCGTCAGCGTCCGGAGCGTCCAGCATCGGATCTGGCGTCGGCAACGGTTGGAGGGCGTCAAAGACTCGGCCGCCGAGATAATCGGTGTATCGGCCGAAGTTCATCCAGCGTGGAGTCCCGACCGGTTGTGGATACTCCTCCGGCGCCTGCGGAGCGCTCCGGATGTCGCGTCCGTCCGATCCGAACTCGAGTCGTGCCTTCAGATCGATCAGATCGTGCCTCTGCAGTTGGTCGGGCCAGGCGCGTCCGAACAGGCGCTGGAGCATGCAGCCGTAGGTCACGAACGCCAGGTCATCGAGTTCCGATCCACTCGGCACGGCCCGATCCGGCGCAGGGATCGTGGGTCGCGGACCGTTGAGGCTGAGCAGGGCCGCGGTCGACAGCATGGTTCCCTGGCTGTGGGCGAGGAGGATCGTTCCGTTGTGGTTGTTGGTCTTCGTGTAGTCGATCAGGCGGTTGCGAACGTCGATCACGGTGCGCTCCGAGTAGCACGGCGGAGCCAGCGGGTGGAACCGACGAGGGAAGAACCCCATTACCTCCCACATGATCCCGATCGTTCCGCGCAACTGGCGATCGTTGCGCGCGGAGCGCACCAGCAAGAACGCGGCGACCGAGAGAAGGGCCAACGCTTGCGTTGCCAGGCCGATGGCGTCGTCGACGCGGCCGCCCGGTTGGTCGCCCCGGAACCGCGCCACGACGGCGGCGCCGAGCACGGCGAGCGTTGCCATGACGCCGCCCGTGATCAGCCAGTCGATCTCATCGATGAGATTTGCCCACAGCCGGTTGGTGCGGGCCTGCTTGGCGTACCGCGGGGGCTTCTTCTTGCGAGCCTTGGGTGACTCCTGCTGCTGGACCTCGCCGTAGGGGGGTGGTGGGTCGTCGTCATACGCCTTCGAGATGGCGACGGCCACATCGTTTCTCCACCGGAACCAGCGGAGCGATCCGATCCGGAGGGCAAGCAGTCCGAACAGAACGACGAACCCCACGAACGCGGCGAGGGCAAACCAGCCGGCCTCCGCGGCGTACGCAAGCTGAATCTCACCGACCTCCGCTGTGCCTGAATGGGCGACGGAATCCCCCAGCGCTCCAGCTATCCAGATCGTCGAACTGGCCGCGATGGCGAGCACCGAGCACAACGCCACGGCGGCCATGACAAACGTGGGGCCCGATCTCATCCTCGACGGTTCCGGCGCGTCGAGGTCGCGGTTGGTCCTGCCGATCGACGCCCGCATCGAGAATGCGATCAGGAGGTAGATCAGCACGACGCTAGCGGCGGCGGCGAACACCAACCATGGGTTCTCGCCTGAACGAGCGTCCGCACCCATGCCTACTCCGGCCAGCACTCCCGCCGACCCGACGATCCACAGCAGCCCTTGTCGATGCGTGGGATCGACTTCGGTCGGTGCCGAATTCCACCACGAGGGATTCTGCGCCTTCGATCTCCACCACACGATCACGAGGAAGATTGCTGCGAGGGCCGCCTCGGCGCCCACCCAAGCCCACGCCCCGCCGGCCTTGAACAGAAATGGCGGTTCTCCCACGATCCCGCGCTCCGACGCCAGCACGAGGTACCACATGAACCCGACGGCGATGATCATGAGCAGTGCCCGCTGGGCGCTCACAAGCAGCGCCAGCACGGCCACCAACACCCCGCCGAGCAGCGTTGCGGCGATGAGACCGTTGCGAATCGGCTCGAGCACCGGCGAGCCGGTTTCGAGTGTGCCCGCCGCTTCCCATCCAAGGAAGGCAGCGAACAGCAGCAGCAACAGCGGCACCAGCGCAAGGATCCAGGTGGGGCGCAGCTGCCGGTCGGGCTTGTTGGACTTGCGCAGCCGGCGCCTCGGGATCTGCCGCATGCTGGACATCAGCAGTGCCGCAAATGTCAGCACCCCAAGCCAGGCGATTGCCATCGTGGCGATCAGAAGGAACGTCGTGTGGTGCGGCGAGTCGGGCGCCAGCACGCGCAGCGACGCCGCCAGCATTGCGGCGAGCGTTGCGAGCGCCACCGCGGTGTGGATCCACCCCTGGACGTACGCGCTATCAGGGGCCTGCCAGAAGTCGACCGTGTTCAACCGGATCGTGTCGATGTGCCTTCCGGACGGCCCCGCCAACGCTTTCGGATCGCGCGCCCCGTCGGCCGCCGATCGGGTTCCGTACGCGTCGTAGTTGGCGGACTGCTTGCTGAGCAGCCACAGCCCGCCGAGGGCCGCAAGCGGGACGAGCGTGCCGACGATTGCGAACCGCGTCGGTTCGCCGTCGAGGAGCGACGACGTGCGGATGGGCTCGAACCATCCGAACCACCACGGATCGGCGCAGGCTCCCTTCGCTCCGCACTGCAGCCCGATGAGGTCGACGGTGATCGCAGCGATCCCGAGCATGGTGATTGCCGTGACCAGCAGCGCCACGCCCCGCACACAAGCCTGGGCTACCAAGCGGTTCTTCCAGGGGTTCGAAAGGAAGATCTTCAACCAGCCAACGAAGCCTTGCGTCGACGGCCCGTTCGTCTCGGGCGGTCGGGGTTCCATCATCTCCATCGGAAGGAGCCACCCGGCGAAGTTCACGGCGGCGAACGGAAACAGCGCGAGCCAGAACGCCCTCGCGGTCTTGCCCGAATTGATCGACGACCAGTTGTACGCCTCGACCGTGCGCTGCGGGCCGGAATCGAGGGATGTCCTCCTGCGGTAGACCCCGGCCTGGGCGTCGCCGTTGATCTTGATCGGGTGTGGGTCGCTCAGGTTCTGTTCCGCTGTGCCGCCCGCAACCCCGTGAACACGAAGCTCTACGACGCCGGTCGGGAGCCGATTCGTGCCGGCGTCGGCGAACTCAGGCATCGTCCTGCGATAGTCCTCTGCCTGGAAGTCAGGGCCATTGAGCGTGGTCACGCCTCACCCCCGAGAGGAAGATCGGTCGGTCGTTCTTCTTCGGCTTCTCAAAGCTACCAAGCCGGCTCTCCCGCAGCGCAACTGTCTCGCATGAACGGTGTTCTCCGCGTCGCCGGTGGCACAGCCGTCATGTCGCACCAATCCAGACATCACGAGCGATCGCACGGTCGAGGACGATGGTGGAGTCACTCGGGCCGACGAGACTGAGGAGGTGCACGGCCCCACCACCGATCTCGGGCTCGGACAGGATCGCCGTCCAGAGGGCCTGAATC
>JAHEEL010000123.1 GCA_024640745.1 Actinomycetes bacterium | reverse complement strand
CCTGTGAGTGACTACGTGTTCGCGGTTGACCCACTCTTCCAGAAGAAGCGAGACCCGAGACGCTAGACCCGAGACGCTAGACCCGAGACGCTAGACGCTAGACGCTAGAGGCCGGACGCGCTCTCGTGTCTCGTGTCTCGTGTCTTCTGTCTTTCGTCTCTCGTCTCAGACCTTGCGATTCAGCCCCGCAGCATCCGAAGCGCCCTCGCCACGACCGTTTCGGGTGCGTCGCGGTGGATGCTGTGGCCGGTCTCCGGGACGATTTCGTACGTCATGGCCGGGTTCTCCGCCGCGTGGCGGTCGAAATGGCTTGCGGTGTAGAGCGGCTCATCGGCGGCGCCAAGGATGTGGACAGGTGCGGCCATCGCGGCGAGGTTCCGACCGAGCTCCCATTGGCGGTTGTCGCTGAACGTGCGCTCGATCACGGCCACCGACGTGGCGCACAGGGCTCTGTACTTCAGCTCGGCGTCGGTGCGGTCCCAGTGAGGATGGTCGGCGAGGAGCTCTTCGACACTCGGCGGGTCGCCGACCTCGGCGACGATCGAGGAGTGAACCGTCTCCGCTGCGACGGGATCGAAGTCGATAGCCGGATCCACGAGCAGGTAGGCCTCGGAGAACGTAGGATCGATCGTTGCCGCTCGTACGGCTACGGCGCCGCCGAGCGAGTGACCGATGACCAGCCGCCACGGGCCGGCGCACGATGCAAGCACGTCGCCTGCATAGCCGTCGAGGTCGAACTCATCCGAATGCGTGGTGCCGCCGTGACCTCGCAGATCGGGTGCGAGTGAACCGTATCCGGCTGAGGCGAGGGCTGCTCCAACCCGCCACCACACCGATCCCGCTGAGCTGAGACCGTGCAGCAGGAGAATCGTTGGCTCGCCCGGGCCGTATCGGTGCACACTGAGATCCACCACGCGGCCATGGTAATTCCCGGTCGGGGTCACGAGCCCCTACGCTGGACCGATGCGGATCATGCGAAGGGCGATCGGCGGGCTCGGCTTCGGGTGGGTGCTCTGGCGCCTGTTCGGCCCCGAGCGGCAGCCGAGCTTCGACGAGCCTCAGGAACGACCGCTAAACGTACCGGGGCGCACAGTGCTCGTCCGCGAGCGGGAGTTCTTTGTCCGCGAGACCGGCTCCGGCTCGTCGATCCCGCTGGTGCTGATCCACGGATGGGGGTTCGACGGTGAGATGAACTACTACAGGGTCATGCCTGGTTTGGCGGAGCGTTTCCGCGTCGTTGTTCCGGACCATCGGAACCACGGGAAGTCGGACCGGATCCGCGGCACCGTCGATGTCGAGGACCTAGCGGATGAGATCATCGGGATCCTCGACGAACTCGGCTACGCAGAGGCCGATGTGTTTGGCTACTCGCTGGGGGGAATGGCGGCGCAGGTGATTGCGCATCGCTACCCAGAGCGGGTCCGCCATCTGATCCTGGCCGGAACGGCAGCCTTCCCGGTCGACCGCTTCAGGCTCCCCGCCGTGGTCGGATTCTGGCTCGCACGAGCCGTTGCGCGCCTCTCGAAGACCGAGGCGGTGATCCTCACCTACCGCTTCCTCCTTCGGTCCGGGATCGTGGAACGCCGGCATGCCCGCTGGCTGTGGGCGGCGATGCTGAATCGCGACCCGACGCTGTTCTATGAGTCGGGGAAGGCGGCGTGGCGATTCGACGCACGTTCGTGGGTGGGGGAGATCGAGGCGCCCACGATGCTGATCATCCCGACCGCCGATCGGATCGTCCCTACTCGGACTCAACGAGAGCTCGCGGAGCTGATCGATGCCGATCGGGTCGTGGAGATCGACGGCGCCGGTCACGAGTCCATCTTGTCGCGGCCGGACGAGTACGTGGCAGCCATCACATCGTTCCTTGCCGAAGACGACTGACCTCAAGCGTCGAGGAACTCGAGCACCGCGCTCGCCATCTCGTCGGGGGCATCGAGCAGGACGTTGTGCCCTGCGTTTCTGATCGACCGGTGGATGCCATCGGGCGCGGCGGATGCCATCGCTCCGGCCAGCCGATCGTATCGGGTGTCGTTTCGGCCCGACACGGTGAGCAATGGGATGGCGAGTGTTCCGATCCGATCTCCGACGTACGGTTGCGACCCTTGGCCGATGCCGCGCAATGCTGCGGCGAGGCCGGTGGCGGTGTTGTCCCTTCGTACCAAGCGGTCGCGCCGGCGGACGGCTTCGTCCAGATGGGCCGTGCCGGTGATCGGTCCTGTCAGCCACTCATCGAGGAAGACGTCGATCCCGACGGCTTCGATGCGTCGGGCCAGCGCTCCGTCGCGGGCTCGCCGCTCAGCCCGCTGTTCCTCATCGCGAATGCCCGGCGACGCGGAGACGAGGATCAGTCGGTCGACGAGTGTCGGGTACTCGAGGGCGGCGAGCAACGCCATGCGCCCGCCCTGCGAGTATCCCAGGAGCGGAACCGGCTCATGGAAGGACGCCAGCCATTCTCCGAGCGCCCCAACGGTGCTCGCGGGGTCCACCGGATCGACCACGGTGTCTCCGTGTCCCGGGAGGTCGGGAGCATGGATCTCCAGCCCGGCATCGGAAAGCGGTTCGAACTGGGCTCCCGTGAGCGTGAACCCATGGAGCGCGCCGAACGTGCGTCCAGTGCCGTACACCCGAACGGCGAGGCCCGAGGAGGATCGACTAGGCCTGATCCTCGACCGGGACTTCGACGGTCATCGTCTTGTAGATCTTGAATCCAAGTGTGATCGCGATCGCAAGGATGATGAGTCCAAGAAGTGGCTTCTTCATAGGTCCAGTGTACCTCAGGCTCCACAGAGGCGATCCGAGCTTCGCCGGGTGTGCACATCCTGAGGGTCGGTACCCTGAGGGTCGTGGAACCACTGCAGAACGACCGACGCCGCCCCTATGCCTTTCTCGCGTGGGGTGTGCTCGTCTTCAACGTCTTGGTGATTCTCGGTGGAGCGATCGTGCGCGCTACGGAATCGGGAGACGGATGCGGCGCGTCGTGGCCCACGTGCACCGATCGGATCCTCCCGTCAAACCCTGCGGTCGAGACCGTGATCGAGTTCAGCCACCGGATCACGAGCGCGTTCGCCATCGCCGGTGTTGTTGTTCTATTCGTCTGGGCTCGGCGCCTCTATGCGAAGGGGCACCGGGTCCGCCTTGCGTCGGGCTCCTCACTCGGGGTCATGGTCGTCGAGGCGCTGCTCGGGGCATCGCTCGTCGTCTTCGGCTGGGTCGCCCAGGACGCCTCGGTCGGACGGATGATCGTCGTGCCGCTTCACCTCGCCAACACCTACCTGCTTCTCGGTGCGTTGACGCTGACCGCATGGTGGTCGTCGGGGAATCCCGGCCCTGCGACGCCGGTCGATCAGTCGACGCGGCGGCCGCTCATCATTGGTGCGTTCGGCCTCCTGCTCGTCGGCGCCATGGGTGCGCTGAACGCCTTGAGCGACACGCTCTACCCGGTGGACAGCTTCTTCTCGGGTGTGCAGCAGGAGCTGTCAGCCGACGCTCCGTGGCTGGTGCAGCTCAGGGTGTTGCATCCGATCGTGGCCGTGGCGGTGGGCTTCGGCGTCGCCTACCTGGTGATGCGATTGGCGGCCCCCGCTACCGAACGTGCGAGGCGGATATCGGTGGTCATCATCGGGCTGGTCGTCGTCCAGTTCTTTGCCGGCCTGGTCAACGTGATGCTCGCGACACCGCTCGAAACGCAGGTCTTCCATCTCGCCCTCGCGGATGCGATGTGGATCTCGTATGTGATCTTCTCAGCCGAGATGCTCGGCGATCACGAGACGGCCGGCAACCTCGTCGAGGAGGTCGCGTGAATCAGTCGGTTCGAATCACCGATCCGCAACACTCAGGCGCCGGAGCGACGATCCGCGCCTATGTGGAACTGACCAAGCCTCGGATCATCGAACTCCTTCTCACCACGACGCTCCCGGCCATGGTCCTGGCTGCCGGCGGGTGGCCGGGGTGGTGGCTCGCCATCGCGACCCTCATTGGAGGGACCTTGTCGGCAGCCGGCGCCAACGTCATCAACCAGGTGATCGACTCCGACATCGACCGCATCATGCGCAGAACCCGGGGTCGACCGTTGCCAACACACCGTGCCACGGCCGAAGGGGCGATGGCGTTTGGCATCCTGCTCGGTGCCTCGGGCTTCGTTTGGCTGCTCGTGACCACGAACCTCCTTGCGGCGATGCTGTCGACAGCCGGGCTCCTTCTCTACGTGTTCGTTTACTCGATGTTGCTCAAGCGCACTTCGACACAGAACATCGTCATCGGCGGTGCCGCCGGTGCCGTTCCGCCGCTCGTGGGATGGGCCGCCGTAGCCGATTCCGTCGCGGTTCCGGCCTGGATTCTGTTCGCGATCATCTTCTTCTGGACACCGCCGCATTTCTGGGCACTTGCGCTGCGCTACGGCGAGGACTACCGGGCGGCCGGGATTCCCATGCTCCCGGTCGTTGTGGGGTCGGCCATGACGACCAATCACATCCTGCTCTACAGCCTCGCCACGGTGGGCGTTTCGCTCCTCCTCGTCCCGTGGACAGGCTGGATCTACCTCACCGCCGTTGCGGTGCTCGGCGCCTGGCTCGTCGGCGGAGCCCTGCATGTGCGAGGGAATCCGGCCATGGCAATGCGCTACTTCACGGCCACCAACGGCTATCTCGCAGGAGTGTTCCTTGCGATCGCGATCGATGTGTTGGTGTTGGGATGATGAAGAAGTCGCCGGTCGCGGGTCGTCGGTCGTCGGTCGCGACACCGCGGGTGTGCTGATGGACATCTTGGACACGATCGCGGTCGTGGTGGGGTCGGTGCTTCTGGTGAGCTCGCTCATTGTCGTTGTAGTGAGGGAGTTGTGGACGCATCCGGAACGGCGTCTTGGCGGTCGAGGTCGCGACACGGTGGAGGTCCTGCTGCCGGCGCTCGCAGCGCTCGCGCTCGTCGCGGCCGTCTGGATCTCTGTCGCCTGACGGGACTGCGTGGCATCGGCGGAGGATCCGGCTTTGCTGTGGGTCGGGGAACGGCTACGCTGCTTCTCGTGACCGCACGCTATCGATTCCCGTATTGCTTCACCGAGCCTTGCGCTCGGGTCGACGTGATACGGCGGTAGCGGCACCACACACCAACACACCCCCACGGAGACCCGGAGCCAAGGCTCCGGGTCTTGTGGTTCCCGGAGCCCTCCTACAGGAGGAGTCATGACCGAAAGCCCCATTCTCAAGAGCCATCGACGACCCGGCATTGCAACGACCGTCGTCACGGTGAACGCGGTCAAGTTCGGGGACGGGTCGTACCCGGTCGTTGCGGGGCCAATCGCGGTTGAGAGCGAGGAGCAGATACTCGACGCGGCACGCGTCGTTGCCGAGCACGGCGGATCGATCCTTCGCGCCGGGACGTTCCTCGCCGGATCGTCCCCGTATCAGTACCGCGGGCTGGGGCCCGACGCGCTCTGGATGCTCGAACACGCGGGGCGAGAAACGCGCTTGCCGGTCAGCACTGAAGTGCTCGAACCGGATCACGTCGATGTCGTTGCGGAACGTGTCGACGTGATCGAAGTCGGCCCGGACAACATGCAGAACTTCGTGCTCCTGCGCGCCGTCGGCGCAACCAGCCGGCCGATCATCATCCACAGGGCCTCAGCGGCCACGATCGACGAGTGGCTGCTGGCTGCCGAGTACGTGCTCGACGCCGGCAACGAAGAGGTGATCTTGTGTGAGCGAGGCAGTCGCGGTTTCGACCCGCGCACCACCGACACGCTGGATATCTCGGTGATACCTACGGCGCAGGGGATGTCGCACCTACCGGTGATCGTCGATCCGTCTCCTGCCGCGGGCCATCCTGAACTCGTACAACCCTTGGCGCTCGCTGCCCGCAGCGCCGGTGCCGACGGACTCATGGTGCCGTTCCATCCCGATCCCTCCCACGCACTCGCCGGCAACGGATCCCACCTCGACCCGGACGGGTTCGCCGCACTCATGGAGGCGCTCGGCATTCCGTCGCTGCGTGACGAGATCGACCGCATCGACCGGCAGGTCATTCGCTTGCTTGGTCGTCGGCTTCGAAGCTCGATCGACATCGCCAGAATCAAGGCGGCCAGGGACCTCGCCATGCGATCCCCCGACCGCGAGGCCGAGTTGATCGCGGAGATGCGCGAAGACGCTGTGGCCGTGGGCATGGATCCGGCGTACGCGGAGGAACTGATGAACGTGGTGCTTCGCCACAGCCGGGCTGCACAGGCCGGTGCTGTTGGGCGTGACGAGGAACTCGCCGAGAGGTAGCGCCGGCGATGCAGTCCACCGCAGTCGGAGACGATGGCGTGAAGCGATGTAGCTGGGGGAACGGCGCCCACGACTACGCGTCGTATCACGACCGCGAGTGGGGGAGGCCGGTCGACGACGACCGACGTCTCTTCGAGAAGCTCAGCCTCGAGGGCTTTCAATCCGGGTTGTCGTGGTTCACGATTCTCAGGAAGAGAGCGGCGTTTCGCGAGGTCTTCGCAGGGTTCGATTTCGAGCGCGTGGCGCTGTTCGGTGCGGACGACGTGCTCCGGCTACTCGAAGACGCCCGCATCGTTCGCCACGAGGGCAAGATCCGGTCGACGATCAACAATGCACGGAGGGCTCTCGAGGTCGTTGATGAGTGCGGCTCGCTCGGGGCCCTGATCTGGTCCTTCGAACCATCCCCAAGCTCGCCGACCGAGGAACCAACGTCGCCGGAATCTGCCGCAATGGCGAAGGAGCTGAAGCGTCGCGGCTTCACGTTCGTCGGCCCGACCACCGCCTACGCCTTCATGCAGAGTATGGGTCTCGTCAACGACCACGCGGTCGGGTGCGCGGTGCGCGATGAGGTCGAAGCCGAGCGCGCCAGGTTCGCGAGGCCGCGGCGAGACGAGAGACGCTAGACGAGAGACGCTAGACACGGGACGCTAGACCCGAGACGCTAGACCCGAGACGTCAGGCCCGAGACGTCAGACCGTGTCTCGTGTCTCGTGTCTATTCGGCCTTGGGAGTCCGCCCCATCAGGATTGCGATCGCTTCGGGC
>JAHEEL010000122.1:4165-7080 GCA_024640745.1 Actinomycetes bacterium | reverse complement strand
AGGCGATGAAGATGGAGAACGAGATCAAGGCACCGATCGACGGAGACATCATCGACCTGCGCGTCCAACCGGGAGATACCGTCACGGCCGGCGCCGTGCTCATGGTGATCAGGTAGCGTCCGACGGCAACGCTCTCGCGCCCTCAGCGCGCCCCGCCATACCGCCCGAAGACGCCGACCAGGGTCGACGAGACCTCGCCGACGGTCGCACCGAGGCGCAGTGCTTCGCGCATCGGATACAGGAGGTTGGTATCGCCTTCCGCTGCACCATGCACGGCCCGGAGAGCGTCGACGACCTGTGATTCGTCACGACCGGCGCGATGACGCCGCAATCGCGCCACCTGATCGGCCTCGATCCGAGGATCGACGCGGAGAGCGGCGGGCGCCTCCTCTCCCTCGACCGTGAATCGGTTCACGCCCACGATCACGGCGGATCCCGCCTCGACTGCCCGGGCGTGGTCGTAGGCGGCATCTCCGATCGCATGCTGCTGGAAGCCGCTCTCGATCGCCGCAACCGCTCCCCCGAGCTCGTCGATCCTGTCGATCAGATCGACGGCCTCCTCCTCGAGCCGATCCGTGAGGGACTCGACGAAGTACGATCCTGCGAGCGGATCAACGACCGCTGCAACTCCCGACTCGTATCCGAGGATCTGCTGGGTACGGAGCGCGATCATGGCCGCGTGCTCGGTGGGAAGGCCGATCGCCTCGTCGTAGGAGTTCGTGTGGAGCGATTGGGTGCCGCCGAGGACGGCAGCGAGCGCCTGATACGCCGTTCGCACCACGTTGTTGTCCGGCTGTTGCGCGGTCAGCGTCGACCCTGCGGTTTGCGTGTGGAATCGCATCCGCCAGGACTCAGGCGAGGCTGCGCCGACCCGCTCGCGCATCAGACGGGCCCAGAGCCGGCGGGCGGCGCGGAACTTGGCGACCTCCTCGAAGAGGTCGTTGTGCGCGTTCCAGAAGAACGACAGTCGCGGGGCGAACCGGTCGACGTCGAGCCCGGCGCCACGGGCCGCCTCGACGTAGGCGAGGCCGTTTGCGATCGTGAATGCGATCTCCTGCGCAGCCGTCGAACCCGCCTCGCGGATGTGGTATCCGCTGATCGAGATCGTGTTCCAATTCGGCATCTCGTTCGCGCAGTACGCGAACACATCGGTGACCAGGCGCATCGAAGGCGCCGCCGGGTAGATGTAGGTGCCCCGGGCGATGTACTCCTTCAGGATGTCGTTCTGTACGGTCCCGCGCACCATTTCGGCCGATACCCCCTGCTCCTCGGCAACCAGCTGGTAGAGCAGCAGCAGGATCGCCGCGGTTGCGTTGATCGTCATCGAGGTCGTCACCTCGGCAAGCGGGATGCGAGCAAACAGGCGGCGCATGTCCTCGATCGAGTCGATCGCAACGCCGACCTTCCCGACCTCGCCCATCGCCATGTCGTCATCGGAGTCGAGTCCCATCTGAGTCGGCAGGTCGAACGCGACCGAGAGTCCGGTCTGACCGGCGTCGAGCAGCGTCCGAAACCGGTGGTTGGTCGCCTCTGCGTCGCCAAACCCCGCGTACTGGCGCATCGTCCACAGGCGGCCGGCGTACATCGACGCATAGGGTCCGCGTGTGTAGGGAAAGGACCCCGGAGCGCCGAGCGCTTCGCCGGGGTCCCAGTCTTGGAGATCGTCCGGCCCGAAGTTGGTCTTTCGTGAGTCGCTCATGATCTCGGGAGTCGGGGGCCTATCGGGTTCATGTTCCTATGCTCTTCGTCGAGAGCGATGCTACCCCGGGGATCGAGCCCGAAGGGTCATACGGCTCTGCCATCATGGACTCAAACATTCACGAAGCGCACCGGAACGATCGGAAGCGACGTCGCCTGCCGTCCTTCATCTTCCTCACCGTCGCTACGGTGATTGGAGCCGGCTGGGTTGGGTTGTTCGGCTTCCTCGGATCGAACGCTGCACTCGGAACCATCGAAGCCGTTGAGGAACGCTATTTCTGCGATGTCTCCGCGATGGATCTGTCCTTCCCTGACGTGTCGCGCCTCTCGACCGTGACCACCGCCGATGGAATCGAGCTGGGCAAGCTCTCCGAGCGCAACAGTCAGCCGGTCCGCCTGGACGAGATGCCGGACCTCGTCATCGGTGCCATTC
Organism: Actinomycetes bacterium; assembly: GCA_024640745.1. Taxonomy (GTDB): domain Bacteria; phylum Actinomycetota; class Acidimicrobiia; order Spongiisociales; family UBA5794; genus JAHEEL01. The sequence continues at coordinate 4,949 of JAHEEL010000122.1, read as the reverse complement.
TCTCCGCCGAGGACGACGGCTTCTACGAACACGAGGGAGTGGACTTCACGGCGATCGTCGGTTCGGCCATTCGCGGCGCCGAAACCGGGGCGTCGACCATCACCCAGCAGGTGGTCAAGCAGACCTACCTGACGGCGGATCGCACGCTCGAGCGGAAGATCTGCGAGGCTCAGGTGGCGTCGGAACTCGAAGAGCGATACACGAAGGACCAGATCCTCGAGTTCTATGCGAACTCGGTGTTCTTTGGTTCCAACGCCTACGGGGTGCAGGCAGCCGCCCAGGAGTACTTCGGGAAGGACCTCGACGAGCTCACGCTGGCCGAAGCCGCAACCCTCGTGACCCCCATCAGGAATCCAACGATCTACCACCCGAGACAGAACCCCCAGAACTCCTTCGCCGTTCGCAACCGCACGATCGACCTGATGGTGGCGAACGGATACGTCACGAAGGAAGAGGGCGAAGCAGCAAAACGCTCCCCTCTCGGTGTCGTACCGCATTCGACGCGGGAAGAGCTCGACCCGCAAGTGATGCTCGCCGTTCGCCAGGAGTTGCTGGACTCCGACGACTACGGCCTCGGGACGACCTACGCAGAGCGCAAACAAGCCCTCTTCGGTTGTCCTGCGGCCGATACGAGCTGCGCCGGAGGTGGAGGGCTCCAGATCGAGATCACCGTCGACTATGACCTGCAGACGGAGGCGAATCGCATCCTCCGTGCCTGGTTCCGGCCGGAGTACGAAGGACCGACCGGCGCAATCGCCACGATCGAGAACGAAACGGGTGCGAT
>JAHEEL010000122.1:0-4155 GCA_024640745.1 Actinomycetes bacterium | reverse complement strand
CTCGAGGCCGGTGAACGCCCTTACGACCTGGCAAGCGCCGGTGCGCGCAACGCCGGCTCCGCGTTCAAGCCGTTCACGCTCACGGCAGCACTCGAAGGTGGGGATCTCGAAGGCCGGCCGGTCACCCTCGCGTCCCTCTGGGACCGGTCCAGCCCGGCCGTCATCGACTGCGGATCCCCGTGCTCGGCCGACGGCAACATCTGGACGGTGGAGAACTCCGGCGGGAACGCGGCCCACGACCTGCAGAGCCTCGAAGCGGCAACATACAACTCGACGAATACCGTCTATGCGAGGGTCATCAACGCGATCGGGCCTGAGGCGGTCGTGGACACGGCGCGTCGCCTCGGTATCACGTCGCAGTATCTCAAGGCCTACCCGTCGATCACGCTCGGCGCGGCGTCGGTGAGCCCGCTCGAGATGGCTGCGGCGTATTCGACGATCGCGAACTACGGAGATCGGCGAGAGCCGTATTTGATCGAGCGCATCACCGACGCCGCCGGTGCGGTGGTCTACGAGCACCAGGTCCAGAGTGAATCCGTGGTCTCGCGATCGGTTGCAGCGGTCGTGGTCAGCACCCTCGAGAAGGTCGTGAGCCAGGGCACAGGCACGCGGGCAGATCTCGGTCGTCCTCAGGCCGGCAAGACCGGGACCGCGACCGATCACACCGACGTGTGGTTCGCAGGATTTGTCCCTCAGCTGACAAGCGTCGTCTGGGTGGGATACCCGGATCGACCGATCCCCATGGAACAGTTCACGATCTGGAATGATGTCGAGGGCAAAGAGCTATCCATTCAGCGAGCATTCGGAGGCACGGTCGCGGCGCCCGTGTGGAAGCAATTCATGGAGTACGCGACCGCCGGCCTCCCACCGGTGGATTTCCCCGAGGAACCGGTGGGATCCGATGTCTACCGCGTGGTCCCGAGGACCGTGGTCCCCGCTCTGGACGGCTTGAACGCCGACCAGATGGCGGACGCGGTGTACGGCGCCGGCCTCCGGCTCGACCGGATCGAAGTGGCGTCGTCGACGCCGGAAGGTCGCATCGTGAGAATCGTCCCTCGCTCGGGCACAGCACTCCGCCAGGGATCGACGGTCAACGTGTTGGTATCGAGCGGGGAGCCTGAGCCGGCGTCGCTGCCCGACCTCATCGGCCGGCCGCTGAGCGAAGTCACCACAACCCTCAATGCGTTCCGCGAGGAGAACGGCATCAGCGTCGACTGGACGGTCGAATACGCCGACATCGCGGACAGCACCCGCTGGGGCGTCGTCGTGGCGACCAATCCATCGGCCGGGTCCGTCATCGCCGACGGAGGGACGATCAAGGTCGTCGTCGGTCGACAGCCGGGCGGTTAGGTTCGATCGACTGGGTAGCCTCGCCGACGATGCACCACGGACCGCTCTACCGGCTCTGGCACTACGCGCGGCCCCATCGTTCGCGGATTGTGGCGGCCGTGGTCTGGTCGGTGGCCAACAAGGCGATGGACATCGCTCCCCCATTCCTGATCGGCATGGCGGTTGACGTCGTCGTCCGACGGGAGGATTCGTTTCTCGCGTCATTTGGCATCGCAGATCCGCGCACTCAGCTGATCGTCCTTGCGACCATCACGTTCGTGGTCTGGGCGCTGGAGTCGCTCTTCGAATACCTTCAGTCCCTTGCGTGGCGCAACCTCGCGCAAACCGTGCAGCACGACGTGCGAATCGATACCTACTCCCACGTCCAGGGACTCGAGGTCGGCTACTTCGAGTCCCGACGATCAGGCGATCTCATGGCCGTTCTGAACGACGACGTGAACCAACTCGAGCGATTCCTGGACATCGGTGCCAACGAGGTGATCCAGCTCGTCACCACCGTGGTCCTCATCGGAATCGCGTTCTTCGTGATCGCGCCCTCAGTGGCGTGGCTGGCGTTCATTCCCGTGCCGATCATCATCTGGGGGTCCTTTCGCTTCCAGCGTCGGATCGAGCCCAGGTATGCGGCGGTGCGTGAGCAAGCCGCCTCGATCAACTCGCTGCTCGCAAACAACCTCGGGGGCATCGCGACGATAAAGGCTTTCACCGCAGAACCACGCGAGTCCATGCGCGTAACGGTCGAGAGCGACCGGTATCGCACAGCGAATGCCGACGCCATTCGGCTCTCGTCCGCGTTCTCTCCGCTCATCCGCGTGGCGATCCTCGTCGGGTTCACGGCCACATTGGTGTGGGGAGGGTTTCTCGCGCTCGATGGATCGCTCAGCGTCGGGCTGTACTCGGTGATGGTCTTCCTCACGCAGCGACTGCTCTGGCCGCTGACCCGTCTCGGCCAGACGTTCGACCTCTACCAGCGCGCGATGGCGTCGTCTCGGCGCATCTTCGAGGTCCTCGATACGGAGCCCCGCCTGGTCGACGGGCCCGGCGACCCGCGTCCCATCCGGGGATCGCTGGCGCTCAACGCCGTTACCTTCTCCTACACCGACGGCTACCCGGTCCTGCGCGATGTAACGATCGACATCCCGGCGGGTGAGACCACGGCGTTCGTCGGCCCGACGGGATCGGGGAAGACGACGCTCATCAAGCTGCTCTTGCGTTTCTACGACCCGGATTCTGGGATCGTCGCGCTCGACGGAACGGACCTCAGGCACCTCCAGCGCCCGTGGCTCCGTAGTGGAATCGCGCTGGTCTCACAGGATGTCTTCCTCTTCCACGGGACCGTCGCCGAGAACATCGCGTACGGCCGGCCCAACGCAAGCGAGACTGAGATCAGGGTCGCCGCAGAGATGGCGGAGGCCCATGAGTTCATTGCGATGCTGCCGCAGGGCTACGCGACGATCATCGGCGAGCGGGGCCAGAAGCTGTCGGGTGGCCAGCGACAGCGCCTCTCGATCGCACGGGCGCTCGTGACGGACTCGCCGATTCTCCTCCTCGATGAGGCAACCTCGGCGGTCGACAACGAGACGGAAGCCGCCATCCAGCGATCGCTCGCTCGCGTGGCCCACAACCGAACGGTCGTGGTGATCGCCCACCGCCTCTCGACGATCCGGCACGCCGACCGGATCTACGTCGTGAGCGACGGGTCGGTCATCGAGTCCGGCACCCACGCCGCCCTGCTGGATCACCCCGGGATCTACCGCTCGCTCTGGAATGTCCAGACCGGCGTCGCCGTGGACGAGGCAGACATGAGACGCTCGACATGAGACACGAGACGCTAGACACGAGACGCTAGACCCGAGACGCAAGAGAACACGTTCACCGTCTCTTGTCTCTTGTCTCTCGTCTCTCGTCTCGCCTTCTCGAGCTTTTCGCGATCTGATTCATGCCTCTTGACTGTTCTTATGATTATTTGATACTACTTCGTCATGACTTCCAGAGTCACGGCGGCGTCCGGAACCGTTCCCCGAAACAGTGCTCGTCCTCCCACCCGTTCCGGGGTTCCCGCGCCACTTCCGGACGCCGCCGTTCAACCGCCCGGCACCATCCGTCCGACCGCCGCACAACGCATCGTGGTCGAGCCCGAGGTATGGCCGGATCGGCGGTGCGGGTTCCCCACCCATCACCCCTACGTCCGCCGGTTCTGGACCGCGGCCATCGGTTCGGGGGCGGTCGCCGACCTGTTGCGTCTCGCCGTTGCCGCACAACGCGGCCGCTCCCTCCTTCTGCCGACGTCGACGGCGCTCCTCGCCGGCGAGGGTCTGATCGCCTGGCGGCACGGTCGCCTGCTCGCCCGCGCCACGGTTCCGCCGGTTCCCCGTCGACATGTCGAGCGGATGCCGCCGGCGCTCCGTGCCGAGCACCGCGCGGCGCTTCTCGACTTGCCGAACGTCACCGGAGCTTGAACACTGGGGAGGTGATCGAAGAAGCCGCAGCCGTGCTGGCGAACCGGGAACGGATCCTCGTGTTCACGGGCGCCGGGATCTCGACCGAGTCCGGCATACCCGACTTCCGGGGACCCCGGGGCGTATGGACGCGGGTCGATCCCGCCGACTACACCTACGATCGATACGTCGGCGACCCGGTGTTCCGAGCCGCGACGTGGGGGAGGCGCTTCAACTCTCCGTTCCTCGGCGCAGAACCGAACGGCGCACATCATGCCGTTGTCCGTCTTGCGGCCTACGGCCGGCTCGCCGGCTGCGTCACCCAGAACGTCGACGGACTCCACGCCGCCGCCGGTCTCGATCCCGCGTT
>JAHEEL010000121.1 GCA_024640745.1 Actinomycetes bacterium | reverse complement strand
ACCTGCTTCACGTCGAGGCCAAGCCGTAGGTTGGAGCGGCCGGTCCCGCGGAACAGATACGGGCGCTGCGGGAGGTAGGCGACTGCGCTCGGTCGTTCCGGGCCGATGATCCCCGCCATGAGGCGCAGCGCCGTCGTCTTGCCGGACCCGTTCGGTCCGAAGAGCACGAGGCGCTCCCCGGCGCCGACGGTGAGCCCCTCGATCGCGACGATCGGGTCGTCTTCCGGCCAGCGCAGATGCTCGAAACGGTACTCAGGCATCGGCGCGCTCTCGCGACTGGAGCCACGTCAGGCTCCCGGTGATGACGAAAGCAATGATCAGCAGGACCACCCCGAGCGCGAGCGCGGCGCCGAAGCGGGCCTGGCGTGCTTCCTGGACGATCGCCGTCGTCAGCACGCGCGTCTCGCCCTTGATGTTGCCGCCCACGATGAGGACGGCGCCGACCTCCGACACGACGCGGCCGAATGACGCGGCAACGGCGGCGGTGATCCCGGGCCATGTCTCGCGGGCCACGAGGACGCCACGTCGAACGACGCCCAGGCGCAATGCCGCGATCTGCTCGACGGCATCGCGCGACAGGCTCGAAACCGCACCGGCGGTCACGCCGGCGGCGATCGGCAACGCAAGCAGGATCTGGACGACGACCATCGCGGCCGGCGTGAACAGGATGTCCAGCGATCCGAACGGCCCATCCGACCACAGAAGCAGCAGCACGATCAGGCCGACCAGAACGGGCGGAATGCCCATGCCGACGTTCACCAGCGTCAGGATCACCTTGCGGCCGCGGAAGCGGCCGAGGCCGAGCGTGATGCCCAGCGGAACACCGAGCGCAACGGCAACGGCGGTGGCGATGCCGCCGACGAGCAGCGTCAATCCGACGACGGCGCCGAGCTCTCCCGCGGAGTCGCGAAGGAACTCCGCCGCTTCGCCGATTACGTCGATCAGGAACTCCATGACGAACCCAAGGTAGATCCAACCGTGGGCCAGGCCGAACGCGCCGAGCCTACGGCCGCCGTTGCGGAGCCAGGGCGAAGCGGCCCGGGTCGTATCAGACGCCGGTCACTGATCGCGAATTCTCGTCGCGGCGCCGAGTCCCCGTTGCTCAGAATCGCCACATCCAGGCCGTGATCAGGTCGGCGGTGATCTCCGTCACGCTGGCGTATCGGGACGACACCGACCCGTCCCGGAGCACCATGACCGTCCGCATTCCGGCGGCTGCGGCCGATTCCGCACCCAGGTCGGCATCCTCGATCGCCAGACACGCTTCCGGCGCCAAGCCGAGTCGCGCCGCCGCCTCGAGATAGACATCCGGCGCCGGCTTCCCGTGGTCCACCTCGTCGCCACCGACGATCACATCGAAATAGCGCTCGAGCCCGACCAAGCGGAGCTTGCCCTCCAGAGCGTGGCGTCGGGAAGACGACGCCACCGCCATCGTGACGCCCTGTGCGGCGAGCAACCGGACCGTTTCGACCGCGTCGGGGAACGCGACCAGCCGCCCCTCGTAGACCGGAACGCGGATCGCGTCGATTGCTGCCATGAACGCCTCGAAAGGGGGAAGGTCCGCGCGACCGGCGAAGTGGGCATAGGTGCTCGCCTCGGAGGTCCCCCGGCAGACGGCACCGTCGTCGACCGTCATCTCGTAGCCGTAGGTCGACAGGACCTGCGCCCAGATCTCATCGGCGAGCGGCTCGGAGTCAACGAGCACACCGTCACAATCGAAGACGACGGCTCGGATCATGCGGCCAGCCGCTCGAGCGCGCGACGCATCCGCCGGCTGATTTCGTATCCCGACACCTGCGCCGTGAGCCCGGTTGCCTATCCAACGAAGCCCAGCTTGACGGTCGTTCCCCCGAGCGGCGTACCGTCCACCTCTACGGTGAAGTGCCCGCCCTCGACACCGGGAATCTGCCGTGTTTCGCACACGAATCGACGACCCGCCTCCCACTCGACGACTTCCAGACGAATGGCATGTTCAGGGTCGCGCGTGCGGCCGACGAAGATGAAGATGATGTTGCCGACCTGCGGAACGGCGCCCGTCATCGACCTTGCCTCTCGCACCGGGAACCACTCACCGAATCTCGAGAGATCGGCGACCTCGGCCCACGTCTCGGCCGGATCGCGATCCTCGTACGTTCGTTGTTGTCGCACGACGATCGGCGCCATCGGTTAGCCGTTCGCCTCGCCGCGGATCAGCTCCTGCACCATGCGCGGATCAGCTTTGCCGCCGGTCGCTCGCATGACCTGGCCGACCAGGAATCCGATTGGCTTCGTGTCCCCGTCGCGGATGCGCTCGAGCGCTTCGGGATGTTGATCGAGCACCGCAGCGACCTCGGTCTCGATCGCCGAACGATCGGAGATCTGCAGCAGATCGCGGTCTTCTGCCACGGCGCGCGGCGCCCCCTCCCCGGCGAGGACGGCGGCAAGCACATCCTTGGCCGCCGTCGCCGAGAGCTCGCCGGCGTCCGTCATCGACGCAAGCTCCGCCAGGGATTCGGCGGTCAGACCGGTGTCGCCGACGTCGGTGCCCGCCGAACGGAGGTACCGGACGACCTCTCCGGTGAGCCAGATCCCCACCGTTCGGGCGTTGGCTCCCCGTTCGACGGCCCCCTCGTAGAGGGCCGCCAGATCCCCGGCGTCGACGAGCAGCTCGGCGGTGCGCTGATCCGCACCGAGGGCGCGATACCGGGCGCGCTTCGCAGCCGGCAGTTCGGGTCGGCGTTCGACGACCCGGTCGCGCCAGGCTTCGTCGATCTGCAGGGGAAGCAGATCGGGATCCTGGAAGTACCGGTAGTCCTCGGACTCCTCCTTGGTTCGGCCGGGCCGGGTCACGCCCGCCGCCTCGTCCCAGTGGCGAGTCTCCTGATGAATCGAACCGCTGCTTTCCAACACCTCGATCTGCCGTTCGATCTCGAACGCAATTGCTCGCTGCATCGATCGGAGCGAGTTGACGTTCTTGACCTCCGTGCGCGTGCCGAGCACCTCGGTGCCGGCAGGACGAACCGAGATGTTGGCGTCGAACCGCATTGACCCCTCTTCGAGCCTCGCGTCCGACACGCCGAGCGCTCGCACGATCCGTTGGAGCTCCATCCCATAGGCCCGGGCCTGCTCGGGAGAGCGAATGTCCGGCTCGGTCACGACCTCGACGAGCGGAACGCCCGCTCGGTTGAAGTCGAGCAGCGTGTGATCGGCGCCGTGGATCCGGCCGCCCTCGCCGACATGGGTGCTCTTGCCCGTGTCTTCCTCCATGTGGACCCGCGTGATGCCGACCGTTGTCGCCTCACCGTCCACGTCGACCTCCAGACGCCCGTCCACGCAGAGCGGGAACGTGTACTGCGAGATCTGGTAGTTCTTCGGCAGATCGGGATAGAAGTAGTTCTTCCGGTAGAAGAGCGAATGCTCGGTGAGCGTGCAGTTGAGCGCGTCGCCGATCGACAGAATGCCCTCGATCGCGTCCTCGTTCGGCACGGGCAGAGCGCCGGGGAGCGCGAGGCAAACGGGGCACACCGACGTATTCGGGTCGTCTCCGAAATCGACCGGGCAGCCGCAGAACATCTTCGAGTTCGTCTGCAGCTCCACATGGGTCTCGAGCCCGATGACCGCCTCCCATTCGGTCATGGCGTCACCACCTCGGAGGTTGCCAGCTGCGCTCGCTCGACGAATGCTGCGCCTCGTTCGACCTCCGCTGCCACACGAAACATCACTTCCTCACCAAGCGCCGGAGCCATGATCTGAAATCCGATCGGGAGACGGTCGTTACCCAGCCCCACTGGAACGGAGATGGCCGGATCACCGGCCAGGTTCGTTGCGATCGTGCAGATGTCTGAGAGGTACATGGTGTAGGGGTCGGCCGTCTTCGAACCGATCTCGAACGCGGTCGATGGGCTCGTCGGGGAGACGAGCACGTCGACCTGGTCGTAGGCGGCAGCGAAATCGCGGCGAAGGAGCGTCCGCACGCGTTGTGACTGACCGTAGAACGCGTCGTAGTAGCCGGCGGAGAGCGCGTAGGTGCCGAGGAGGATGCGTCGAATGACCTCCGGTCCGAATCCGTCGGCCCTGGTCTTCGCCATCATCTCCTCGGTTGTCGCTCCATCAACGCGCAGGCCGTAGCGCACGCCGTCGAATCGAGCGAGGTTGGACGAGCATTCCGCCGGAGCGATCAAGTAGTACGCCGACAGCGCGTACTCGATGGCCGGGACGGAGAGCTCGACGACGTCGGCACCGGCGTCGGCGAGCCGGTCGATTGTTGCCTGCGTGGCGCCGAGCACGTCGGGTTCGATGCCGGATCCGACCAGCTCGCGCACGACGCCGATGCGGAGCCCACCGACTCCCGCGTCGAGCGAGCGAGAGATGGCCGGGACATCACCGTGGAAGCTGGTCGCATCGAGCGGATCCCATCCGGCGACGGCTTCGAGCAGGGTTGCGGCATCGGGAACGGTTTGGGCAATCGGGCCGATCTGGTCGAGGGACGATGCAAACGCGATCAGGCCGTATCGACTCACGAGGCCGTACGTGGGCTTCGCCCCGACCGTGCCCGTGAGGGAGGCCGGCTGCCGAATCGATCCACCGGTATCGGACCCAAATGCCCCGAGCGCCGATCCGACGGCGACGACCGCCGCCGAGCCCCCCGATGATCCGCCCGGTACGGTGTCCGTGTTCCACGGGTTTCGGGTTGGGCCGTAGGCCGAGTTCTCGGTCGACGAGCCCATCGCGAATTCGTCCAGGTTTGTCTTGCCGACGATCACAGCGCCGGCTTCTCGAAGCCGACGGACCGCCGTGCCGTCGTAGGGCGGCGTCCACCCCGCAAGGATCTGGGAGCCGGCAGTGGTCTCGACGCCTTTCGTGACCATGTTGTCCTTGAGCGCGATTGGGATTCCGACGAGGGGGCGAGTGTCACCGTCGGCAATCGATCGGTCGGCGGCGACCGCCGCCTCGCGGGCACCCTCGCGGTCGATGGTGAGGTAGGCGTGCAGATGTGGCTCGCTGACCGCGGCCCGGCGCTGCGCAGCGTCGAGGAGGTCGATCGACGTGAACGACCCATCCCGGAGCCCGGCGCGCGCCTGGGCGATCGTCAGGTCGGCGAGGTCCGTCATGACTCGTCCAGGATTCTGGGGACGCGGAAGTAGCCGTCTTCGGCTTCCGGTGCGCCCGCGAGTGCCTCGTCCCGACCGAGCGACCCGGTCACGACGTCGGGGCGGAATGCATTCACCATGGGAAGCGGATGCGATGTGGGCTCGACCCCTTCGGTGGGGAGCGCCTGCACCCGCTCGGCGTGATCAAGGATGTTCTCGAGTTGGGCCGCGTACTCGGCGAGTTCGTCGTCCGTCAGCGCAATGCGCGCCAGCCCCGCGACGCGCGCGATGTCGATGTCGATTGGCATATCTGAGATGGTACCGGTACACGCGACGGGAGCGGCAAGCAGCAGGACGAGAGGCACGAGACAGAAGACTCGAGTGTGTGGACTGGCGGCAACCGACGACCCCTCCCCTACTCTCTCGCTCATGCTCCCCTTTCCGCCGGCGCGCGAGTTGGGGCCGCGCCTGGCGCGGTTGTTCTTCGGACTGACCCTGTTCGGGCTCGGTCTCGCGTTGATGGTGGTTGCCGACCTCGGCCTCTCACCGTGGGACGTCCTTCACCAGGGGATCTCGAGACGGACCGGCATCCCGATTGGGACCATCGTCATCATCACGGGTTTCGCCGTCCTACTCCTGTGGATCCCGCTCAACGAGCGGATCGGTATCGGGACGGTCGCGAACGCAGTCGTGATCGGGCTGGTGCTCGACGGCGCGCTCCTCGTGCTTCCCGAGTCGCTCGAAAACCAGGCGGTCAGATGGGTTGCGCTGCTTGCGGGCGTCGTCATCGTCGCCGTCGGATCCGGCTTCTACATCGGCGCCGGGCTCGGTCCCGGTCCGCGCGATGGGCTCATGACCGGCCTTGCGCGCCGCGGGATCTCGATCGCCTGGGCGCGGGCCGGAATCGAGATCACGGCGCTCGTCGTGGGCTGGGTCCTCGGCGGAACGGTGGGCGTCGGCACGGTGATCTTCGCCTTCGGGATGGGTCCGCTGGTTCAGTTCTTCCTCAAGCGGCTGTCGGTGATCCCCGTCGCGCCGAAGGTCAGTGGGTGAGGCGGCGCCGGAACACGAGCGCCGCCAGCACGATCAACGCCAGTCCGTAGCACGTGAGCACCATCACCTCGGCGGCGATGTCGGAAACGCCGCCGTTGTGCAAGATCAGCGTGGCAAAGGCGTCGTTTCCCCACGCGTGCGGCGTCAGGTGGGCGATCGTGACCATCGTTTCGGGGAAGATCTCGAGCGGCACCATCGAGCCTCCGAGAGCGGCCAGGATCAGCGCACCGAAGATGGCCACGCCCGACGCCTGCTGTTCGTTCGAGAACGTCGATCCCAGCAGCATGCCGGCTCCTGTGCCGGTGAGGGCGAAGGCCGTCACCACGAGCATCGCCGCGATCGGATCACCCCAGTCGACGCCGAAGATGCTCCCGGCGGCCAACACGATGAAGATGCCCTGCACCATGACAACGAGGAAGCGCCCGAGTGTCTCTCCAGCGATGATCGTGCCAGCCGTCGTCGGCGTAGAGAACATTCGCTCGGAGACCCCGAGTCGTCGGGATTGGATCAATGCCGTCGAGGACGCGAGCGCAGTGAGGAACATGAAGAGCAGCAGCTGCTGGGCGGCGTTCGTGTCGGCCCCGCCCGCGGCGTCCCCGCCGGTCTCGCCTTCGAGGACCGTTTCGACCACCGGCATCGCTTCTCCAACGGATACGGCGGCGGCGAGGGCCGCTTCGGGAGGCGCACCGGCTTCCTCGGCTGCGAATCGAGCAGCGCGCACTGTCGACCCCTGTTCGGCGACGGCCGCGTCGACCACGGCCTGCACGTCGATGCCGCCGGCGCTGACCGTGGCGTAGTAGCCGATCTCGACGTCCTCGCCGGCGTCGAGCCGATCCCCGTAGCCGTCCGGGATCACGATGACCGCGTCGATGTCGTTCCGCCGCAGCCGGCGCCTCGCCGCAGCCTCATCGTCGGCCTCGCTCGCCTCGAACGCGGTGGTATCGGCAATCTCCTCGTACAAGACGCGAGCGCGGTCGTCGTTGGCGGGCACCACCACGGCGACGAGAGTGGTGAACCCGGAGCCG
>JAHEEL010000120.1 GCA_024640745.1 Actinomycetes bacterium | reverse complement strand
GTTGCTCGCCGTCTACACCCTGGCAGGGATCTTCGCCGCCATCGGGGGAATCCTCCTCGGCGGTCGGGTCGGTGCCGTCGATCTTCAACTCATGGGAGCCTTCCTCCTGCCGTCCGTTGCCGCAGCGGTGATCGGCGGAACCTCGATCTTCGGTGGCATCGGGACGTACTCCGGCACGATCCTGGGCGCGCTGATCCTCGGCGTGCTCCAGTCGATGCTCACGTTCCTCGGCGCCGGTCAGGCAGTCCAGCAAATGCTCTACGGCGCGATCGTGATCGGTCTGTCATGGACGTACACGCGGATCGCATCGTCGCAGTGAAAGGGGAAGCACCGTGCGGTTGAGCGAGATCAGCGCCGGCGTCGTCGGCGTCGGATTCATCGGCGTTGCCCATGTGGAAGCCCTCCGTCGGCTCGGCGTCAATGTCGCAGGCGTGGTCGGATCGTCTCCACAACGGGCCGCTGCAAAGGCAGAGGCTGCGGACCTGCCTCGCGTCTACCCCAGCGTCGCAGCGCTCGTGGACGATCCGAGAATCGACGTCGTGCACATCGCAAGCCCGAACCACGTTCACGCGGATCAGGTGCGGGCCTGCCTCGCGGCAGGGAAGCACGTCGTGTGCGAGAAGCCGCTGGCGCTCACCTCGGCCGATGGGGCCGATCTCGTCGAGCGTGCCGATGCAGCCGGCGTCGTGAACGCAGTGTGCTTCAACATCCGCTTCTACCCGCTGAACCACCAGATGGCGGCAATGGTGCGCACCGGCGAAATCGGCCAGCCCCGATTCGTTGCCGGCAGCTACCTCCAGGACTGGTTGCTGCTCGACACCGACTGGAACTGGCGTCTCGTACCCGAGCAAGCCGGGGCGCTTCGGTCTGTCGCCGACATCGGATCGCACTGGCTCGACCTCGCCCGATTCATCACCGGCAAGCGGGTCGTTGAAGTCATGGCGGACCTGCACACCTTCGTTCCCGTTCGCAAACACCCGGTCGGTCCGGTCGAGACGTTTGCGGCTTCGAGCGGCGACGAGGAGCTCATTGAAGAGGAGATGTCGAGCGACGACGGTGCCGGCATCCTGCTCCGATTCGAGGATGGCGTCCGGGGCCTTGTGGCAATCGCCCAAACGGCCGCTGGCCGCAAGAACGCCGTCTCGATCGAAGTCGACGGATCGGAATCAGCGGTCTCGTGGTATTCCGAAGACCCAGACCGCCTCTGGATCGGCCATCGCGGGCGTCCAAACGAGATCCTTCAGCGCGATCCGTCGCTCCTCGCCCCAGATGCCGCTCGCACGGCCGGCTACCCGGGCGGGCATGTCGAGGGGTATCCCGACACGTTCCGGGCGCTCTTCAAGGAGGTCTACCAAGATGTCGCCAACGGCCGCCCGTCGGCTGAGCCGACCTATCCCACGTTCGCCGATGGCCACGATGCACTGCTCGTAACCGAGGCGGTCGCCACGAGCTCGCAAGAGCAACGATGGATCGCCGTTCAACGATGAGGAGGAGAAAGTGAAACTGGGTCTCTTGACCGCACCATTCCCCGCCACCCCGCTCGATGCGGTGGCCGACTGGACCGCGGAAAATGGGTTCACGACCATCGAGATAGCCTGCTGGCCCGCATCGAGTGGCGACACCCGGCGCTACGCAGGGACGAGCCACATCGACGTCGACGGCTTGTCCGACGCGGAGGCCGGCGAGATCGTGGATCGCATGACCCGGAAGGGGCTCGAGGTCTCCGGTCTCGGCTATTACCCCAATCCACTCGATCCCGATGCAGAGCACTCCAGGATGGTCATCGACCACCTGAAGAAGGTGATCGTCGCCGCCGGCAAGATGCAGGTACCGGTGGTCAACACCTTCATCGGTGCCGACCGTGCCCTCACCCAGGACGAGAACTGGGAGAAGGCAAGACACGTCTGGCCCGAGATCATCGCGGCTGCCGAGGACAGCGGCGTCAAGATCGCAATCGAGAACTGCCCGATGATCTTCTCCAGTGACGAGTGGCCTGCCGGGAACAACCTGGCTTACAACCCAACGATCTGGCGTCGCATGTTCGACGAGTTCGGGGAGACGATCGGGCTCAACTTCGACCCGTCCCACCTGGTGTGGCTGATGATCGACATCGAGCGGGCCATCCTGGAGTTCGGTGAGCGTTTCTATCACTTCCAGGCCAAGGACGTGATGATCGACTACGAGGGTCTGTACGAGAACGGGTCTCTGTCCTCGGGCATCGGGTGGCAGATTCCCCGTCTGCCCGGCCTGGGCCACGTCGACTGGGGCGTGGTCTTCTCTGCCCTCTACCGCGTCGGGTACGACGGGCCGATCATCATCGAGCACGAGGACCGCGGCTTCGAGGCCACCGATGAGTTGGTCAAGCGCGGCTTCCTGCTGGCGCGCGACGTGCTCGCTCCGTACGTCCATTGACGGAGATCCTCTCCGAGCGCTCGGGCCGATGACTACTGAGGACTTCGGCCGCTTCGACGTCGTTGTCGTTGGGTCTGGTGCTGCAGGATCGAGCGCGGCGATCGCCGCCGCTCGATCGGGTGCGACCACACTCCTCGTCGAGAAGCTGCCGTTTCTCGGCGGCAACTCCACCGCGGTGCTCGACACGTTCTACGGGTTCTACACACCGGGCGATCGGGCGATCAAGGTGGTCGGGGGGATCGGAGACGACGTCGTCGAAGGCCTCCGATCGATCGGGTCCGTGCTCGAACGCCCGAACACCTACGGCGCCGGCACCGGAATCACGTATGTTGCCGAGGAACTGAAGGTCGTGTGGGAACGCCTGGTTGCCGGGTCCGGCGTCACAGTGCTGCTCCATGCCTTCGTTCAGGACGTCGGTGTGCGCGATGGTCGGGTCTCCGACCTCGTCGTAGCTACGAAGGCGGGTCTGCGAAGGGTCGGGGCTTCGGTGGTGGTCGACGCGTCCGGCGATGCCGACGTCTGCCACCACGCCGGCTTCGGCTACGAGATGGCGGGCTCGATCGACCCCGCCCAGACACTCACCACCACGTTTCGCATGGCGAACGTCGATCACGAAGCGCGCGCGACGATCTCGAAGGACCAGCTGCACGCCTTGATGGCCGAAGCTGCAGCGTCGGGGGACTACGACCTGCCGCGCCGCGAGGGGTCAGATCACATCACGCCCATCCCCGGTGTGATCGCCACGGTCATGACGCGCATCGGCCACGTCGAGGGTGCGGGCGACGAGGTGCGCAACGCGACCGACCCCAACATCCTGAGCCGGGCCGAGATGGAGGGACGACGGCAGGCCGTCGAGTATGCGCGCTTCCTCGTCGACCGGGTTCCCGGCTATGCGAACGCCGCACTGGTCGGTCTGTCGAGCCAGATCGGGCTTCGGGAGACGCGTCGCGTCTTCGGCGACTACCGACTGACACGCGAGGATGTGCTCGCCGCTCGGCAGTTCGACGACCAGATCGGGCTGTGCGGCGCACCCATCGAGGATCATCACGGTGGGGCAGGTACCGGCACGACGTGGCAGTACCTACCGGACGGTTCGGCGGTTGGCATCCCGCTCTCGACGCTGATCGTACGCGATGGGACGAACACGCTCGCCGCCGGCCGGTGCTTCTCCGCATCACACAACGCTCAAGCGTCGGTGCGGTCCATGGCCCAATGCATGGCGATGGGTCAGGCTGCGGGGACGGCCGCCGCGCTTGCCGCAGCACGCTCGGGAATCGTGCGCGATGTCCCTGCCGCCACGATTCGAGAGACCCTCCGGTCCGATGGAGCCATCCTCGAGGTTGTGCCGTCATGACGGCCGCCGTCCGCACGGTGCTGGGTGATGTAGACCCCTCGGAGCTTGGGACGACGTACGTCCACGAGCACCTCATCATCGACTCGCCGTTGATCGTCGACCGGTGGCCGCACATCCACCTGTTCAGTGTGGACGACGCTGTTGCGGAGCTCGAGCCGTGCGTTGCTGCGGGCGTCGGCGGGATCGTCGACGCAATGCCGGCTGCGTCCGGTCGCGACCCGGTCCGGCTCGCTGAGATCAGCCGGCGGAGTGGCGTTCACGTGATCGCGTGCACCGGTCTCCACACGTCGAAGTACTACGAGGGCCAGCGGTGGACGTCCGAGGAGTCGCCGGACGTGATGGCCGAGTTGTTCATCGCTGACGTGCTCGAAGGAATCGATCGCTACGACTACATGGGACCGGTGGTACGCCGTACCCCCCACCGCGCCGGCATCCTCAAGGTGGGTGTCCTCGAGGAGGCCCCGACGCCACGCGACGTCCGAGTGTTCGAGGGGGCGGCCATCGCTCATGCGCGTACCGGGGTTCCGATCCTGACGCACTGCGAGGGCGGTCGCGGCGCCATGCAACAGGTCGAGCTGCTGGCGAAGCTCGGCGTTCCGCTCGATCGAGTCGTGGTCTCCCATACCGACAAGGTCAACGATCTGGCCTACCACCGCGATCTGCTGGCGACCGGCGTGTATCTGGAGTATGACCAGGCGTCGCGTCAGGGCGAGGATTCGGTGGATGGGACCGGTCGGATCGTGGCTGCGATGGTCTCCGAAGGGCACGTCGATCGGTTGATGCTGTCGGGTGACACTGCCAGACGGTCAATGTGGTCGTCGATAGGGGGAGGTCTCGGTCTCGCGTGGATTGCCACCCGGTTCGTCGAGATCCTCCGCGGCCTCGATGTCGACCGGGCTGCTATCGACGCGATGCTGAGGAACAATCCGGCCACCTTCTTGTCGCTCGAGACCGATGGTTCCGCGACCCGGTAGTCCAAACTGCCCAGCCTCCGCTCTGCTGATCAGCGTGCTGAGTCAGCAGCAGCATGGGATGGTGCCATGCGGTTCGTTCGAACCAGCGCGTCCAATCGTCCAGGCGTCCTACTTCATCGAGAGAAGCATCAACTCGACGGCGAACACGACCAAGCAGATAGTGGCCGCCATCCCGGTAGCAATGACCACGTATTCGACGCGCTCCACCTTCGTGACCCGCTTCCAGCTGTCCGCGAGTGGGATCCGTTCCGACGGGGCTTGGTGCGCGCCTTCGAAGCGAGGGGAACGCTGATGCATCGCAAGAGCTCCGCCGATCGCCACCAGTACCACCAGCCAATACACGATTCCTCCCTTTCCAACCCCCAATATCCGTCGCCCTTCGGGACCGTGCCAGGGCACACCGGCCCTAGGACACGCCCGAGTCCGAATGCTGTCGCAGCGACGGCGTGTCGAACCGAGCGGCAACGATCTGGGCATCATTGGACGCGGTGGTCTGCCTTCCGAGTTCACGCGTGGACCGCGCACGTATCGGCGGGTCGTCCGATCGTCGCTTTCGCCTGTTCATTTGGAGTTCGACCCTTCTCGCCACCACCCCACCAAGATCGGCGATGCGAATCCTCCGCTGCTGCCAGTCATCCTCGGGCTCGGTTCGGTCGGCGCGTTCGTCAGCCCTGCTGACCGTTGGGGGGTGCGTGGACCAAGAGGCCTGCCGCCGAACGGTCCGCAAGGACGAGGGCATTCGGATGGTTGCGAATGTAGGTGGCCGGCACGTTCGGACCGATTGGGCCACTGAGTGTCTGAACCAGGATCTCAGCCTTGTGCGCACCGCTCACCAGGAGCCAGATCTCGTTGGACGCGAGTATGGAATGCATCCCGAGCGTCATTCCGGCCTCTGGCTCGGCGTTCGGGCCGTATCGGGCGGCGGCCTCGATCGTGGACGGGGCAAGGCGCACCACGCGGGTCGGAGCGTCCGCCGTGCTCCCCGGCTCGTTGAGGCCGAGGTGCCCATTGCCGCCGAGTCCGAGCAGCGTGAGGTCGAGTCCTTGGCGGTGCACGAGCGATTCGTACCGGCGGCACTCAGCGGCGGGATCCGGCGCCGCCGGATTCAGGGTGTGGACCGCGGCTGGAGGTGCAGCGAGGTGGTCGAGAAGGTCCCGGCGCAGCGTCGAGTCGCAGCGCGCGGGATGGCCGGCTGGCAGATCGAACTCGTCGAGCATGAACACGGTGGCGGCCGTGAAGTCGATCAGCCGCGCGGCCTCGACATATACGGGGACCGGTGTCTCGCCGGTCGGCAAGCAGAGTCGGGATGCAGGCGCGTCCCGCATCACGGTCGCCCACCGATCAGCGACGCGGTCGGCCCACTCGTCGTCGTCGAAGACCTCGAGCCGGAGGCTCACGAGTCGACGATGATGTCGAACACGGCGCCCGTGTCCTTGTCGCTCAGCATCATCTTGACGCGCCCGTCGGGGAGGATCTCATCCTTGATGATCGCGTGCCCGTCGTGGCGGCGGATCTCCTTGGCGATTCGTGGTGTTGCCCCACCGCGCCACTCGACGTCCACCGGCTCCCACTGCCGGCTCTCCACCGACCGGTAGGCGGCGTCCATCACGGCATTGACGACGTAGCCGTCGTAGAAGGTCTCACGCGGCTCGGTCCCGGCGTCGATCGCATCGAACATGTCGGTGAACATGTGCACGTATCCGAGCTCCGTGACCTCGTCGCCGACTGGGAACATCCAGCCCTCGGTCGATTCGAGCTTCTCGGCGACGTATCCCCCACCGCCACCCGAGGAGTAGATCTCGAATCCGGTCCGCAGGAAGTTGTTCGTCCAGATGGTGCCTTCGGTACCCGCCACTTCGTCGCGCAAGTCCATGCCGCCGCGGAACGTCCAGCTCACCTCGAACTGTCCGAGCGCCCCTGATTCGAAACGAATGAGGGCGACGGCGTTGTCCTCGGCCTCGATCGGATGGACGAGTGTGTCCGCCCAGGCCATGACCTCGATCGGCCGGTTCTCTTTGCCGACGTAGCTGCGGATGATCTCGATGCAGTGGCAGCCGAGATCCACTATCGGGCCACCACCGGCCTTCTCCTTGTCCCAGAACCAGGCGCTGTGCGGACCGGGGTGGGTCTCACGTGACCGCACCCAAGTGACGTCGCCGATGGTTCCGGCCTCGACCGAGGCGAGGGCTTTGAGGTGCTTCGGCGTGTAGACGAGATCCTCGAGGTAGCCGCCGAAGACGCCGGCGGCTTCGACCCGGTCGAGGATGCGCTTCGCTTCGTCGGCGTTGCGGGCGAGCGGCTTGGTGCAGAGCACCGGCTTGCCGGCTGCAACGATCAGGTCGATGACGTCTTCGTGAAGGAAGTTGGGGAGCGCCACGACCACGACATCCGTATCGGGGTGGTTGATGGCATCTTCGACCGACGTCGTGAACTCGGGAATGTCCCACCGCTCGGCGAACGCCTTGCCCCGTTCCTCGGAGCGTGAGTAGACCACGTTGACACGGTCCCGTCCGCGTTGAC
>JAHEEL010000119.1 GCA_024640745.1 Actinomycetes bacterium | reverse complement strand
AACATCGTGGTTCTCACCATGCCGGCGGCTTCGGGCTGACGGGCCATCGCCGTGATGGCGTTGCCCACCACGATGCCGATGCCGATGCCCGGCCCGACTGCGGCGAGGCCGTAGCCGACCAGTGCGATCGCACCCTTGATTTCTTCCATTGTTTGCCTTTCCTCCTACTCAGTGCTCAGGGTGAACAGACGTTTGGACGTACACCGCAGACAACAGCGTGAAGATGTACGCCTGCAGGATGATGACCACGACCTCGAACAGATAGATGCCGAGGCCGAAGACGTACCACGGGATGCCGATCAGCGCCCGGAGTCCGATATCGCCGACGCTCGACATGAACACCCATCCGGAGACGAGCAGCAGCGTCAGCATGAGGTGACCGGCGACCAAGTTGGCAAAGAGTCGAACGGCGAGCGTGATCGGGCGAAGGATGAACGTCGATACGAACTCGATCAGGCCGACCAGCGGACGCAGCGCCAGCGGCACCGACGTCGGCCAGATGAGGTCGCCGACGTAGCGCAGACCGTTCTTCTTGAACCCCACAAACACGAAGATCACCCACGTCAGCAGCGACAATCCGAGCGGGATCGCCATTCGCGACGTGATCGGGAAATTGATCAGTGGCGTCACTTCGAATGCGTTGCCGACGAGGATGAAGAGGAAGATCGACAGCAGCCACGGGTAGTACTTGATGCCGTCGGGGCCGATGATGCCGACGGCGATCTCGTCACGAACGAACACGACCAGGCTCTCGATCGCGACACCGAACTTCGACGGGACGAGCCCCTTGCCGCGAAGCCCGAAGTAGAGGAGCGCGAGCACGATGAACATGGCCAGGAAGATCAGAATGACCGTGCGGGTGAAGCCGAGTGGACCGATGGTGAAGAGCGGGTCGCTGAACTCGAACAGCTCGATGACGTTTTCCGGCCGACAGATGATGTCGTTTGCGGGATCGCACTCCCCGACGGCCAGGATCAGTTGCTCCACTCCAAGTCCCTTTCCGCGCCGTTGATCACCGCCACCGCCTCCCAGGACAGCAGCACCAGATAGCTCACCACCACCGAGATACCCAGGGCCATCCGATCGAGGTCGGTCACGTTGGCGATGATCAGCATCGACGCCGTGATGAGACCCAATCGGATCAGGAATCCGAAGAGGGCGGCGGCATGATACAAGCTCATGGACACACGTGCGGCCCGGGCCATGATGTGTCCGCCGAGGAGGAAGTTCCCGATCACGATCGCCACGCCGACGAGGGCCGCGACGACGCCCGGCCACCCCTGCAGGATGCCGAAGATCACGGCGAGCACCGGGGCGACGAAGAGGCCCCGTTTCGCGATGTTCTTCCCGATGATCGCTTCGATCGGCCGTTCGTCCGGAACCGGTCGGTATCGCGCGGCCGGATCGAGGTCAGACGCCATGGCTGATTCCCTCGGCGTCGTCCTCAATCGATCTTGAACGGACCCACATCCGCCACGAGCCCACGCCGATACCCATGAGTGACCAGGTGATCGTGAGGACCGGGCTCCATCCGGTCAACCGATCGAGGAGGAGGCCGATGAGGAGGCCGGCAAGGATGTAGGTGAAGAAGTCGGCTCCGTCGGAGAACCCACCGGTGATGGCATCCTTCGGCGGAATACCTCGACTCCTCGCGCCGTCCATCTCCAGGTGTCTCCCACGTCGCCGGGGGTCTCGCACGACGACCCCGCTTGCCGTCCCAGAGGCTACCGCCCGCCAACCCGGTAGTGAAACTGAGCCGCCCCACACCCCCATTTCGCGTACCCAGGTTGGTGGGATCCGGGGGAATTCGGGCTATGCGTAGCCTGGGAAATTCTGGGGGTAGGCGGGGAAGGCTTCGATGAGCTCGTCGACCGCTTCCTTGATCGTCGCCACCGCGTAGGCGTCGCTACGCCGGCGGAGGAGCTCCACGATGGCGTTGCCGAGGATCAGCATCTGCTCCTGCTTCATGCCGACGGTCGTAACGGCGGGCGTCCCGATACGGATGCCGGAAGTAACGAACGGCGATCGAGCGTCGAACGGGATCGAATTCCTGTTCAGCGTGATCCCCATGTGGTCCAAGAACGTCGCCGCTTCCTTACCGGTCAGCTCCGGGTCGATACTCGACGTATCCACCAGGAACATGTGGTTCTCGGTGCCACCGGAAACGACCCTGGCGCCGTCGGCGATCATCGTGTCGGCCAGCACCTTCGCGTTCCGGACGATCTGAGACGCGTAGTCGGCGAACGCCGGTTCCGACGCCCTCTTGAACGCCAGGGCCTTGCCCGCAATCTGTTGGTTGAACGGACCGCCCTGGCCATAGGGGAACACACCCTTGTCCATCGCCTTCGCGTACTCCTCGGTGCAGAGGATCAGTCCGCCGCGCGGTCCGCGCAGCGACTTGTGGGTGGTTGCGGTGACGATGTCGGCATACGGCACCGGACTCGGATGGACGCGACCGGCAACAAGACCCGTGATGTGCGCCATATCGGCGAGCAGGATCGCGCCGACCTCGTCGGCGACCGCTCGGAATCCCGCCCAATCCGGAATCTGTGAGTAGGCCGAGTAGCCGGCGACGATCATCTTCGGACGGTGCTCGATCGCAAGCTTGCGGAGTTCGTCCATGTCGATGAACTCGGTTTCCGGGTCGACGCCGTACGCGACGATGTTGAAGAGGTGACCTGAGAAGCTCACCGGAGATCCATGGGTGAGATGACCGCCCTGGTCGAGCCGCATGCCGAGGATGGTGTCACCCGGTTCGAGCACCGCCAGGTACGCGGCCATGTTGGCCTGCGAACCGGAATGCGCTTGGACGTTGGCGTGCTCGGCGCCGAACAGGGCCTTGGCGCGCTCGATGGCGAGACTTTCGACGGCGTCGATGACCTCGCAACCCTCGTAGTAGCGACGGCCGGGGTAGCCCTCGGAGTACTTGTTGGTGAGCACGGACCCAACGGCCTGCAGCATCGAGTAATCGGCGGTGTTCTCCGAAGCGATCAGGTGAATGTGGCTCCGCTGGCGGTCGGCCTCCTTCTCGAGGAGACCCGCAAGTACCGGATCGACATCCGGCAGCGGCGACATGTCAGTGATGGAAGCCCCCCTTAGCTGGCTTGACGCGCCAGATTAGCCCACCAGCGAGCCACGCGGCTCGTCATCGGATCTGGTTCGCTCGTCGACGCATCGCTTCACGGCGGCACGATCTGCGATCCTGGAGCTAGCCACCGAATCCGGGATCGGCGGCGAACAGCCGCTCCGTCACATCGAGAACCGCACCTTCCAGGACGTTCTCGTGGGGCACTGCGTAGCTCCGGTCGGGCAGTTCGGGGAGCTCGGTTCCAAGGACGCAATTCAGGAAGCTCCGCGTCGTGTTCACGGACGTGCGTCCCATCTCGAAGGACTCGCACGCCTCCGGCACCCGGGCCGCCGACAACACGGCGAACTGCTCGACGAGCGCGTCGTCCGTCCAGCCATCGACGGTGGACAGCGCCTGTGCCCGCGAAGCCGGCCCGTGATCGCTCATCACCAGCATCGCCACATCGTCCGATGCCGCGACCAGCCGGTCGATGGCCGCGAGTGCCCGCGCGTCGACGCACTGCAGCTGCTCCCGGTAGCGCTCGCGATCGATCATCCCGGCGCCGGCGTCGTCGGTGGCATCGCGAGGGATCATCTCGGCGCGATCGGATTCCACGACGACTTCGCATGCAGCATTCAGTTCGAGCGGAGGATGCGGGATCGTGACGTGTGCGAACACCAGTTGTGGCGTCGAGGATGCTCCATCGAGCAGCTCCCCGAGCTCGTCCAGATGCTGAAGGCCCACCACAACGAATGGGTGGGGTACGACGAACCGCTGAATTGCGGCAAGCGGCGAAACCTCACCGAGCGACCACGCGGCTCGGCGAAGCAGCCCGGTTCGATGGCATTCATCGATCCACGGTCCGCAGTTGGATCCCCACCAAGCACTCTCCAGCAGGGTGACCGAGTAGCCGGCTTCGTCGAATGAGCGAATCAGGGGGCTGTCGCCGGAAAGCAGCGAGCGCATACGGTTGAGGTTCGCGTCGCTCCGAACGCCTTCCGGGAACGAGTAGTCCAGGGCCTGCACCGTCGCGAGCGAGGCGTACGTCATGTTGTAGTTGCTCAGCGCGTCTTCGCCAACGACGAACCCCCGCTCCCGGAGCCCCGCGACCAGCAACGAGCCGTCGGTCGCGTAGTCACGGGCGAGCACGTCGTCGCGGGCGTGTCCGTCGAGCACGAGGACGACCACATCGGGACGATCGACCGCTCCCTGCGGGCCGGCCGAGGCCGCGGCGCCGAGTACGAGGCGCGGTGCGAACAAGACAGCCAGGGCAACGAGGATGGCAACCGCGACCAGCGTCACCACGCCGACAAAGGCATCGTTCGCCGCCAGACGGGCCGTGAGCCAGATCAACACCGCGACGTAGCCGACCGTGGCGACGTCGGCAACGAATCCGACGTCCACAACCTGTCGCACCGCCTGGCCGAGGAGGAGCCATATGGGCCAGGTGAAGAACACGAATGTGAGCACCGCTCCGGTGCCCGCCGATCGACGGACGTCCTTCGGGAACACCACGAAGTACAGAAACGCCGTGGTGAGGAGCGCGACGACGAGCACGATCGTCGTGCCGGCAAGGTACATCGGGACCCGGAACGCATGGATCTGGCCATCGAATGCCTGCGCTGCAGCGCTCGGAATCAGGGAGAAGGCAACAAGGGGAATCGCCCACGCTGCCACCGGAAGGCGCTTCTCGGTCGGCGGTGATTCGCTCCCCTGCGCGTCGACAACGGCATCCGGGAGCACTGCCTGACTCATGATCTGATTGCTACGTCGACCACGGGATGCCTCTCTCGTCTGGCTTGTATATCGGCCATATCGAAGAGGGATTGAGGTCAGACCTTCACGCCTCCCGGTGACCGCCTAAGGAAGTGCACATCGCACGCGACGGGCCGCACAGAGCACGGCCATTGGTGGAAGATGCCCTCCTCTCGGTCCATCCCGACCTGGGACGCGCCGGGACGATGGCCCCCCGCTGTCCCCGGACGTGATCAGGAAACCGAATCGGTCACATTCTCGGGCTCGTCGGCTGCGCTGGAGCGCGAGGCGAAGAATCCCTTGATGCTGTTCCACTTGAGCTTGAAGATGGCGGCGATGCCAGCCGTGCCCGCGATGGTGAGCTGAAGGATCGTGGCCGTCGAGCCAGGATCGAGGTACGCGAAGATCGGTTCTGTCACAGGGTCCCTTTCGAGCTGCTAGGTCTCTATCGGCCTGCAGCCGCAAAAGTTGAGCCCAAGCGATCAGATACTTCCACGAACGAACCACCGGTGAGCTCCTCCCGGGGAGCTGAGAACACTCGATCGGGAATCGCCGGGAAACTGACACCGAGCGAACACGAAACGAGCCGACGAATCGTATTGACGGTGGTGAACGCCGGGCCGTCCTGTGGGCACTCCGGCGGCAGCCGCATCGCCGAGAGCACCGACAAGCGCTCGACCAGCGCGCCGTCGGTCCGCTCGCTGAAGTCGGTTCTCATCGTTCCGCGCGAGTCGGGTCCGTGATCCGCGACCACCACGATGGCCAGGCCCGGGTCCACCTCCAGCATTCGGTCGATAGCGGCGAGCACCTCTCGGTCGACGCATTGGACCTGGCCAACGTAGCGAGCTCGTGCCGCAGCGATTCGCTCACGCGTGTCACCAGGATCAACGAGGTGGAGCGCCGAGCCGGAATTCTGGGGATTGATGCTGCACGATGCGTCGAGTTGGGCGGGCGCGTGCGGAACCGTTGCGTGCGCCACGATGAGCTGCGGGGATCCATCGTTGCTGAGGCGGCCAGGAAGGTCACGAATCACCTGCAATCCGATCGAGGTGAACGGGTGCCCGACCAACGACCGGATAACCGGAGCCACCGGAGTGAGTTGCCCGACCGTCCAGAGGATCGACCGAGCAGAACCGGGGCGAACGCATTCGTCGACCCACGGACTGCAGAGCGAACCCGCCCAGGCGTTCTCGAACTGCGTGATCGTGTAGCCGGCCTCACGGTAGGCGCCGACCAGCGGACTCACACCGGACAGCAGCTCGCGCATCCGAGCCTCGTCCGCCTCGCCGCGCATGCCGACATCGAACGAGTAGTCCAACGCCATCATCGTGGACAGCGAAGCGTACGTTGAGTCGTAGTTGGCGACGGCGTCGGGCCGCACGACAAACCCCCGCGCTTCGAGTTCGCGGGTGAATTGCGAGCCGTCGAATTCGTAGTCGGCGGCGAGCACGTCGGCACGTGCGTGCCCGTCCAGGACGAGCAGGATGGTGGTCGGGCGGAACCCACCGGACTCGCCCGCGACCGGCGCGCTCGGCGCCGACGCGAAGCGCGGGACAACCACCGTACCGAGCAAGACCACGGACACCAGCGCGATCCCGGTCGCGGTCGTGGCAAAGCCGTCGCGTTCGCCGTACCGCGCGGCCAACCAGACGATCAAGATCGGCACCAGCACGGTTACGACGTCCCCAATCGCCTGGAATCCAAACGGCCGAGCCATGGCGGAGCCGAGGGCCGTCCAGAAGATCCAGGTGAAGCCAACGAATACCAGGGCGGTCGTCACCGCAAGAGATCGCTTGACACTCCGTCCAAGAATGAATCGGTAGAGCAGCGCGAACAAGAGCAAGGCAACGCCAATGATCACCACCGTGATCAGGACCGCGAGCCGCAGTGATGCTGAGTGGATTGAGCGCATCGCCTGCGATAGGAGGCCCGGGATGAGGACGACGAAGGCGAGCGGAACCAGCCAGACGGCGGCAGGAAGGCTCGCTTCGGCATCAGCCTCCAGGCCCTCACCGTCCGACACGTCACGGAATACGTGATCGCGGCTTTCGACTCGGTTCATCGGACACTCGTCGTGTCGAGCACTTCGGATCCCTGTTGCCTGAACAGCACTATCGGCCGATTCGGCTGGAGATTGAGTTCATCCGGTCTGTCACGTCCACGATGGGTTCATCGATCGCCTGTGCCGCCGGAGCCACGAAGTTGCGGTCGGGAAGGTCGTCGAGCTGGATGCCAAGGGCACATCCCACCGACCGTCGAATGGTGTTGACGGTCGTTCGAGCCGGCTCGCGTTCGGCACACGTCTGCGGCATCCGCACGGCAGACAGGACGGCCAGCCGTTCGAGGAGCTCATCATCCGTCCAGTCGGCAACCTCCTTGGCGTGCTGCGCGTGGGAATCCGGCCCGTGGTCGGCGATGATCACCATTTCGAGATCCTCGTCGGAGGCGAGGAGCCGATCGACCG
>JAHEEL010000008.1 GCA_024640745.1 Actinomycetes bacterium | reverse complement strand
CGGTCGCGGCAACCAAATCGGTGTGATGACCCACCGCGACGCCGGGTACGGCGGTGATCGTTGGCAACGGCATCAGGACTCGCCCTTGAAGTAGCGGCGCGGGAGGCGCGGGCCGAATTGGCAGACCACTTCGTAGTTGATCGTTCCCAGCAGGTCGGCCCACTCGGTGGCCGTCACCTCCTCGTCTCCCTGTCGCCCGATGAACACCACCTCGTCGCCCACTTCCACGGGATCGTCACCAACGTCGACAACGACCTGGTCCATCGTCACGGTCCCTGCGAACGGGTACCGCCTTCCCCGGATCAGCACCTCGCCGCCGAGGGCGGAGAGCCGACGGGGTATCCCGTCGGCGTAGCCGAGCGGCACCGTTGCCACCGTCGAAGGCCGGGTCAGCGCGCGCACACGTCCGTAGGACGGCCGAGCTCCGACCGGCAGGCGTTGCACGAACGTGACGGCCGACACGACTCGCATGGCGGAGACGAGATCGACGCCGATGCCGGTATCCGGCGAAGGCCTGAGGCCGTAGATGCCGAGCCCGATCCGGACGAAGTCGAAGCGAGCGCCTGGATGATCGAGCGCCGCAGCCGTGTTCGCGGCATGCACGAAGTCGACATCGATTCCCTCCTCGTCGAGCGTGTCTCGGAATCTGGCAAGCGCCGTGACCTGCTGCGCCGTGAACTCGCCGTCGGTCTCGGCAACCGACAGGTGAGTTGCGATGCCTTCGAGCACCAACCGATCGTCGGCGTCGATGCGCCGGGCCAACTCGATCGCCGTTGTCGGATCGGCACCCACCCGATGCATCCCCGTATCGACCTTCAGATGCACGGGATACGGCGTGGCGCCGGCCCGCGCGGCGACCTCGGCGACCGCGTCGATGAAGCTGGCGCGGTAGACGATGGGCGTCAGCGACCACTCCACCACAGCATTGAGCTCTTCGATGAGCGGCTCCGACAGCACGAGGATCGGCCGCTCCACCCCACTCTCGCGCAGACGCACGCCCTCGGCGACCAACGCCACGGCAAGCCACGTGGCGCCCCCGGCGATCGCAGCATGCGCCGCCGCGACGTCGCCGTGGCCGTATCCGTCTGCCTTGACGACGGCACAGACATCCGCCGGATACACGCGCTCGCGAATGGCGCGGACGTTCGACTCGATCGCGTCGAGATCAACCTCGATCCAGGAAGGTCGCATGGGTGCAAGGGTAACGACTGTCGGTCGGTCCGACGATCAAGACGCCTCGGGAGATGTGGGCCATTCGACCCTAGGGGCGGCCGGTTTTGCCTCGTACCCTCTGAGTGCGGAAACAATCCGGCCGGATGATCGCGAGTCCGGTCACGAGCCAGGAGAGGTGCGGCGCTCAACCAACACTTCGAGAACCGGTCGGCCCCGTAATCGGTCCGGCAACTCGGTGGGAGTGGACACATCACCCCAGGGTGATTTCCCACGAGCTCTGGACCCGATCTGCAGATCATCGTCGCCTATCTCCGCACTCTGCAGAACACCCCTCCCCGGGACGGGTCCGGCCAAAGAAGCGGCCGCTCTTCGGAGCGGCCGCTTCGCGTTCACGCCGGTTGCCGGTAGTCCGAAGCGCCTATTCCCCAACTGCAATCGCCATGACGATCGCCTGATCGCGCGTGTGGGTGACGGTCACCAACACCTCGCGTACCGACAGCATCTCGGCTCGGACCGCAGCGCGTCCAGACAGTACGGCGTGCGGTCGACCGCCACCGGTGATCTCGATATCCGTCCAGCGCAGTCGCCGCCATCCGGTGCCCAGGCTCTTCATGACGGCTTCCTTTCCGGCGAATCGAGCGGCCAGCCGGCCGGCCGGGTCACTGAACCGATGCGCGTAGTCCCATTCATGATCCGTGAAGCACCGGCGACGGAACGAGTCGCCGTAACGAGCGAGCAGGCCGCGCACTCGGTCGACATCGGCGAGATCCACACCGAGCCCGATGATGTTCATACACCCACTCCCGATTCCGGCCGGAGATCCGGCCGATGCCTATTCGACCGTGACGGACTTCGCAAGATTGCGCGGCTGATCGATGTCGTGGTCCCGAAGCTTCGCCACGTGATAGGCAAGCAGTTGGAGCGGAACCGCTGCATTCACCGGTGCAAGGAGGTCATCCGTCTCGGGGATCCGCAACACGAGATCGGCGAACTTGTCGATCTCGGTGTCGGAGTCGTAGGCAACGGCGATGATCTTGCCACCCCGAGCCTTCACCTCTTGCACGGCTGAGATCGTCTTGTCGTAAGTGGACCGCTGCGTCACTACGACGACTACCGGCACGTCTTCGGTGATCAATGCAAGGGTGCCGTGCTTCAGTTCGCCGGCGGGCATTGCTTCGCTGTGGAGGTAGGAGATCTCCTTCAGTTTGAGCGAGCCCTCCATCGCGACGGCATAGTCGAGGCCGCGTCCGATGAAGTAGATGTCGTCGGCGTCGACGATAGCCCGAGCCGCGTTCGCGATGGACGACTCATCCTCGAGAATCGATTCCACCTGAGCCGGGAGCCGAGCAAGGCCAAGCGCCAGGTCCGCTGCCCTCTGCCGATCGATCGATCCCCGTGCGACACCGAGACGCAGCGCAAGCAGATACTGGCCGATGAGCATGGCCAGGTACGCCTTCGTCGACGCGACCGAGATCTCAGGGCCGGCGCGGGTGTAGAGCACGTCGTCGGCGTAGCGACTGAGTGTCGAGCCCACGACGTTGGTCAGGGCGAGCATTCGGCTGCCGCGTTCGACGGCAAGGCGTGCAGCGGCGAGCGTGTCGGCAGTCTCGCCGGATTGTGAAATGGCGATCGTGAGGTCTCCCGGCTTGACCATCGGATCGGCATATCGCATCTCGTGGGCGTATTCGACCATCGTCGGCAGACGCAGGACGCGTTGGAAGACCTCGCGTCCGACGAGACCTGCGTGATAGGCGGTGCCGCATGCGGTGATCCACACTGTCTCGAGGCCCTGCGCAAATTCGTCGTCGAACTCGACATCTTCGAGCCACGTCGTACCGTCTTCACCGAGCCGCCCGCCGAGCGTCTCGGTGATCACCGTTGGTTGCTCGTGGATCTCCTTCAGCATGAAATGCTCGAAGCCACCCTTCTCCGCCTGCTCGGCATCCCAGGCAACGTGGATGGCCTGCCGATCGACGGGCTCTCCCCCGATCGTCTCGACCACCGCGCCCTCCTCGGTGAGCGTGACGAGCTCGTCGTCCTCGATGATGATGAACTCGCGCGTCTGATGGAGCAGCGCAGGGATGTCAGAGGCGAGATACGTCTCGCCCTCACCGAGCCCGATCACGAGCGGGCTGATCTTTCGGACGGCGACGATCTTTCGGGGCTCGCGCTTCGTCATCACAACGAGGGCGTAGGCACCTTCGGCGCGCTCAACGGCGTTGCGCACGGCGGTCGCGAGATCACCTTCGTACTCCTCGGCGATCAGGTGGGCCAGGATCTCGGTATCGGTCTGCGAGGTGAGCACCGCCCCGCCTGCTTCGAGCTCTTCGCGCAGCGTCTGGAAGTTCTCGATGATTCCGTTGTGAACGACGACGAACTCGCCGGTCGGATCGGTGTGGGGATGTGCGTTGAGATCGCTCGGGACACCGTGCGTAGCCCACCGTGTATGGCCGATGCCTACCGTGCCCTTCAGCGGTTCCTCATCGAGGAGTTCGGCGAGGCGCACGATCTTCCCCTCCGCCTTTCGGACGTTGATCGAACCGTTTGCGACGGCGACACCGGCCGAGTCGTAACCTCGATACTCGAGCCGCCGCAGCCCATCCATGATGATGGGAGCAGCTTCGCGAGGGCCCACATAGCCCATGATTCCGCACACGCGCGCGACCTCCTTGAGGTGGTAGACCGGAGGGCGCTCCGGGACGATGTCCCGGCTCACTCGGGAGGGGTTGTCCCCGAGATCGCTCCCGGGCTTTGCCCGACCCCGTTACGACTGTGAGCAGCCGAGAGGGCACCCGCCGACAGTTCGATACTCCCTCTTCCTCGTCACCTCGCACACGCGAGGGCAGGCGCTTGGATGTTCTCCGGTCGATCGTTCAGTTGTCGTCGAAGAGTAGCAAACAGCGGACGAAAGGCACGAGACGGAAGACACGAGACGGAAGATGCGAGACCGGACTCCCTGTCTCGTGTCTCGTGCCTCGAGGCTGGCAGTTCGGCCTACGCCAACTCTGACTGGACGGTCTTCACGACCATTGCCGCCACGTCTGCTGCTTCCTCTGCGGTCGGGGCTTCAACCATCACGCGAACAAGGGGCTCGGTCCCGGACGGGCGAACCAACAACCGGCCGCGCCCGGCCAGCGCGCGTTCGGCCTTCGCAATGGCCGTCGCCACTGCAGGGTTATCCGCATATGCCTTGTCTTTGACAACCACATTCTCGAGCACCTGCGGATAGGCGGTCATCACGGTGCGGAGCTCACGCAGCTCTTTCCCGGTCGACGCCATGACCTCCATGAGGCGCAGCGCGGTGCGCAGCCCGTCGCCGGTGGCCCGGTCTTCGAGCAGGACGTGCCCGGATTGCTCGCCACCCACCACGGCACGCGACGTGCGCATCGCCTCGAGCACATAGCGGTCACCGACCGTCGTCTCGATGACCTCGATGCCGAGGCGTTCCATCGCCTTGCGAAAGCCCAGATTGGACATCACCGTGGCGACAACGGCGTCGTTCTTGAGCTTGCCCCGCTCCTTCATCCACTGGGCGAAAATGGCCATGATGACGTCTCCGTCCGCAACGAAGCCGTCTTCGTCGATGGCGATGAGACGGTCGGCGTCACCGTCGAAAGAGAGACCAACTCTCCCCGCAGCGTGTTTCGCCAACGCCTCGGGATGCGTCGCTCCGCAGCCCAGGTTGATGTTCATGCCGTCCGGGTCCGCGTTGAGCACCTCGACCGTCGCGCCGACGCGTTCGAACAGGGTCGGAGCTGCAATGAACGCAGCACCGTTGGCGGCGTCCACGACGAACTCGAGACCACGCATCGAGTATTCGACGGGAGCGACGATCTTGTCGATGTACCGATCGATGGCGTCGGCCATGACGGTCTGGATACCGACTTTGCGTCCCACGGCCCGAATCCACGGAGACCCGGCGAAGTAGCGAGCCTCGATCGAGGCTTCGTCGCCGTCCGAGAGCTTCGTGCCGTTCGGTCCGAAGAACTTGATGCCATTGTCGGGAGCCGGGTTATGTGAGGCGCTGACCATGACACCGTAGGCGGCTCCGGTGTCGCGAACGAGACGAGAGACCGCCCCGACCGGAATGATGCCGAGATCGATCGTGTCGACACCCACTGAGTTGAATCCGGCCATCAGAGCCGCGGCAAGCATCGGCCCCGACCGGCGGGTATCGCGCCCGACGACGATGTGCCCTTCGATGCTCTCGCCGGCAGCACGAGCGAGATCGTGTGAGACCTCGGGCGTCAGGGTCTCATTGGCGACGCCGCGCACACCGTCGGTACCGAATAGGTGACGTTCGGCCATCCTGGCTTCCCCCGTTGCGATCGATCGAGAGCGGCAGTGCCGCGTGAATCAGCGCTTGGTGAACTGCGGAGCGCGGCGCGCCTTGCGCAGGCCGTATTTCTTCCGCTCGACTTTGCGGTCGTCGCGGCGGAGCATGCCGGCCTTCTTGAGGACGCGACGAAGCTCCGGGTCGACCTCCAGCAGCGCACGTGCAATGCCGAGGCGGAGAGCATCGCTCTGCCCGGTCGTGCCACCACCCTCAAGCGTGGCGGAGATGTCGAATCGGCCCTCGAGCTCGGTGACCTTGAGGGGTTCGACGACGCGCATGCGATGTGCGGCCTCGGGGAAGTACTGGTCGAGGCTCCGACCGTTGAGCGTGAACTGGCCGGTCCCATCGAGAAGTCGCACGCGAGCGACGGACGTCTTGCGGCGGCCGGTGGCCTGGACAATCGGTGTCGGCATCAGGCTTCAGCCTTTCCCTGTGAGAGCGTGAGCGGTTTCGGTTTCTGAGCGCCGTGCGGGTGGTCGTGGCCGGAGTAGACCTTGAGCTTGGTGAGCGTCTGGCGACCGAGCCGGTTCTTCGGGATCATGCCCCTGACGGCGTTCTCAACGAGACGCTCGGGATGCTCGGCACGCATCTCGGCCAGGCTGTCGGATCGCAGGCCACCCGGGAATCCAGAGTGGCGGTAATAGACCTTGCCGGTCTCCTTGTTGCCCGACACCGCCACCTTCTCAGCGTTGACCACGATGACGTAGTCGCCCATGTCCATGTGGGGAGCGAAGGAAGGCTTGTGCTTGCCGCGCAAGATCTGGGCCACCTCGGATGCGAGTCGACCAAGCGGGATGCCGTCGGCATCGACGACGTACCACGTCCGATCGATATCGGACGACGTGGGCGTGAAGGTTCTTTGCAGCTTGGCTTTCATCGGGAGTCCTCAGACGGCACGAGACAACCCCCGGGGACCCGGGAGCGAGGCCAAATGCTATCGGACAACGGAACATAAGGCCAACCGCTCCCCCAACACGGCGCACCGGAGGTTCGCCGTTGCCCACATGGCGTCCCCGGCCCGCAGAACGGAGCGGCGCGGTCGGCCGGATGAGTGTGCGGGCGCAGACGTCCTATGTGACGTCACCAGCCCCGGGTGCGGGGGGGTAGTCGACGGAGACCAGCGTGAGGCCGCGGGCCGGGGCCGTTCCGGTTGCCCGCGTCCGGTCCCGGGCCTCGAGGATGTCCCGCATCGCTTCCGGTCGGAGCCGCCGTCGCCCGATCTCGACCGACGTCGACACAATCGATCGAACCATGTGGTGACAGAAGGCGTTCGCGCCAATTGACAACTCGAAGAAGCCTCCTGCGGGGGCCCAGGTCGCCTCGCTCACCTCGCGGATCGTGGAGCGTCCCGGTGCCTTCTTGCAGAACGACGCGAAGTCGTGCGCGCCCACGACGTAGCCGACGCCTCGGTCCATCGCCTCCAGATCGAGCGGTTCGGCCACATGCCACGATGTGCGGGCCGCGAGGGGGTCATGCACCGGTTGGTTCAAGATCAGATAGCGATACCGGCGACCTACGGCGGAGAAGCGGGCATGGAAGTCGTCACCGGCCTCGACGACGGCATTGACGGCAATCACGGGACCGAGTTGACGATTCAGGCTCTGCCGCAATCGATCTTCGTCGATCGGATCGGCCACGGTGAAGCTCACGACCTGTCCGGTTGCATGCACGCCTCGATCGGTTCGGCCCGCCACGGAAGTCTCGACGACGCCCGTGCGGCGGAAGAGCGCTGCTTCAAGCGCCGCCTGAATCGTCGGGACATTGTCCTGGCGGGCGTAGCCGTGGAAGCCGGTCCCGTCGTAAGCGAGTTCGATGCGATAGGTCGGCATCGCTCACGCCGTCCCTAGAAGAAGCTGAAGCCGCCGAGGATCGTCGAGACCACGATCCACCCGGCCCAGCCAAGCACCGCCGTGACGATCGACCGATCGAGCGGCAGATCGGACACATAGTGCGTCCCATAGGCGACCACGAGCAGGAACCAGAGCGAACCGACGAGGGCGCCGATGAGACCGCTACCGAAGATCCGCGTCGTCGCGATCGTCAGCAGCAGGGTCGGAAATGCGAACCCCGCGATACGAAGATAGGTCGGGAATCGCCCGTCGCCCCGGAAGAGATAGACCGCTCCGGCGTACACCAGTCCGCTGTAGACCAGCCAGAAGATGACCGTCGACAGCAGCGTCGCGAGCACATCGACAAATCCTGTGACCAGCCCGAAGAGTGGCGTGCCGCCGGCAACCAGGAACAGCACCTCGGTGATCGCAATGATGATGAGCGCATCTCCGGTGGCTCGATCATTGAACTCCATCCAGACGAAAGCGTCGCGGTCGAACCGGATCGTCTGTAGCAGTCGGTTGAGGACGACACCCATCGTGCGCTTTCCGTCGGGGACGGACAAGCCTACCGGTGAGCCGCTACGAGCACGCCTGCCGCAGCGCCTCGGCACCGCGAAGGCTGGAGGCATCGACGTCGTAGGATCCGACCTCCGCCCACGGAACCCAGCGCGCATCGTGCACCTCGTCATCCACCACGATGGCTCCATGGAGCGCACGCAGGGCGAAGCGGAGGTCGAAATGTTCGTGCGCCGGCTCGGGCGCACGCGGAGGAATGGGATGGATGTCGAGATCGAGCAACGAATCGCTGATCACTTCAGTTGCGATGCCGGTCTCCTCCAGGACCTCGCGGACCGCCGCAGCAATCGGCGAAGCATCTCCCGGATCGATATGGCCCCCGGGTTGGAGCCATCGGTCCAGTCGCCGATGGTGGACGAGCAGAACCGATGCACCATCGGGTGAGACGACGAAGCCGGACGCCGTGAAGTGCCCCGGGTCGAAACGGTTCCGGTCCGCCGGCGCAGGGAGTCGGGCCAGTTCGAGCGCTCGCTCGACCGCCGTGGCCGGCGCGATCTCGAACGCGCCGACCAGCAACGTCTCAATCGAGTTCATACCGCAGGATCGTACCGACCCGCCGCCACACAAAGTAATGCCCCGGTCGAGACCGGGGCATTCTCAGATCGGCGACCGGCGACTCGCGACGCTAGACGAGCTCGATCATTGCCATCTCGGAACCGTCGCCGCGGCGCGGGCCGAGCTTCGTGATCCGCGTGTAGCCACCGGGCCGATCCGCATATCGCGGGCCAATCTCGTCGAACAGCTTGGTAACGACGTCATTGTCGCCGATCTTCGCCAACACCAGGCGACGGGCGTGCAGATCGCCGCGACGTGCCTTTGAAATGATCTTCTCGGCGTAGGGCCGCACCTCGCGGGCCTTGGCGTGCGTGGTCGTCACTCGCTCATGCTCGATGAGCTGCGCCGTGAGATTGGACAGGATCTTGCGCTGGTGGTCGGGACCGCCGCCGAGGCGCGCCCCCTTCTTCGGTCGTGGCATCAGACAACGCTCTCTGTCGACTCACTGTCGGCGATCGAACGCAACGAGAATCCGAGTTCGTCGAGCTTCGCAACAACCTCTTCGAGCGACTTCTGCCCGAAGTTCGTGATGTTGAGCAGGTCGTCCTCGCTCTTCTCGATGAGCTCGCCGACGGTCTGGACCTGTGCGCGCCGCAGACAGTTGCGCGGCCGCTCGGACAGGTCGAGCGCTTCGATCGGAAGATCGAGATGCTCTTGACCGGCGGCCTCGGGCTGGATGATCTCATCGAGCTCGAGTCCGTCGTAGTCCTCCATGTCGGAGAACAACTCGAACAGATTGCGGAGGGTGCCCCCGGCGGATGAGATCGCTTCGGCGGGGCTCACGGAACCATCGGTCTCGATATCGAGAACGAGCTTGTCGAAGTCGGTCATCTGCCCGACCTGCGTGCTCTCGACTCGATAGGCGACCTTGCGCACCGGCGAGTAGATCGAGTCGATCGGCATCACTCCGATCGCATCCGACGTCTTGTTCTTGTCCGCGCTGCGGTAGCCGACACCGCGTCCAGCGGCCATCTCGACCTCGAGCCTCGCGGAGGCCGACAGGGTCGCGAGGTGATGGTCGGTATTGACGACCTCGACGCCTGCCGGCGCCTGGATGTCGCCGGCGGTCACCTCGCCCTTGCCCTGAGCGGACAGGTAGAGCGTCTGGGGACCCTCGGCTTCGATCCGAAGGACGACCTGCTTGAGATTCAGGATGAAGTCGACGACGTCTTCGACAACGCCCTCGATGGTCGAGAACTCATGCTGGACGCCTTCGATGCGCACCGACGTGATCGCTGCACCGGGGATTCGCGACAACAGCGTGCGCCGCATCGTGTTTCCAAGGGTGTAGCCGAAGCCCGGCTCGAGCGGTTCCACAATGAAGCGCGAGCGAGTGTCGTTGACGATTTCTTCTTCGATGGTGGGCCGCTGCGTGATCAGCACGGAGAGACTCCCCTTTCGGGTTCGGGAACTACTACTTCGAGTACAACTCGACGACGAGCTGCTCTTGGATTTGTGTGTCGATCTGTTCCCGGCTGGGGAGATCGATGATGGTGATCTTGCGCTCATCGGCGTTGACGTCCATCCACTCAGGGACGGTCCGGTCACCGGTATCGATGGCGATCAGAATTGGGAGCGCCTCCATGCTCCGCTCCTTGACGGTCACGACGTCGTCCTTTCGCACCTGGTACGAAGGAATGTCGACGCGCTTGCCGTTCACGAGGAAGTGGCCGTGGTTGACGAGCTGACGGGCCTGGGGACGAGTCAACGCCAATCCCGACCGGTACACGACGTTGTCGAGGCGACTCTCGAGGATGACCAGCAGGTTGGTTCCGGTGATCCCGGACTGCCGGGCGGCTTCCTTGTAGTAGCGCCGAAACTGCTTCTCGAGCACGCCGTACATGAAGCGCAGCTTCTGCTTCTCGCGGAGCTGCACCAGATACTGCGACTCACGGATGCGGCCGCGGCCGTGTTCGCCGGGCGGGTACGGCCGCCGGTCGAAGTACTTGGCCTTGTTCTCATCGAGGAGCTGGCGCGCCCTGCGGCTGACCTTGGTCCTTGGTCCGGTGTAGCGAGCCATCTCTAGCGCATCCTCCGCTTCTTCGGGCGGCATCCGTTGAACGGCACCGGGGTGACGTCCTTGATCCCGGTGACCTCGATGCCCATGTTCTGGAGCGTGCGAATCGCGGTCTCTCGTCCGGAGCCGGAGCCACGGACGATGACATCCAGCTTCCGAATCCCCATCTCGCCGACCTTGCGGGCGGCTTGCTCGGCCGCGACCTGCGCAGCGTACGGGGTTGACTTGCGCGAACCCTTGTAGCCGACAGATCCGCCGGACGACCATCCGACGACCTCGCCCTTCTGGTCCGTGATCGTGATGATCGTGTTGTTGAAGCTGGCGCGGATGTGCGCCTGACCATGAGTGATGGTGCGGCGAGCCTTGCGGCGCGGCCGTGGAGTCTGCTTGGCCATTACTTACCGACCTTC
The DNA here is from genome assembly GCA_024640745.1 of Actinomycetes bacterium. Taxonomy (GTDB): domain Bacteria; phylum Actinomycetota; class Acidimicrobiia; order Spongiisociales; family UBA5794; genus JAHEEL01. Next base: position 15,899 of record JAHEEL010000008.1, on the reverse strand, counting down.
TTCTTGCCTGCCACCGGAGCGCGGCGGCCCTTTCGGGTCCGTGCGTTCGTGTGAGTCCGCTGACCGCGTACCGGGAGGCCGCGGCGATGACGCAGCCCCTGATAGCACCCGATCTCGATCTTGCGCTTGATGTTCTGGGCCACCTCGCGGCGAAGATCGCCCTCGACGACGTAGTTGTTGTCGATGAACTGGCGGATCTTGACGACCTCGGAATCGGTCAGATCGCGCACCTTCGTATCGGGCGAGATGTCGAGTGCGGTGAGGATCTGCCTTGATCCGGTGCGCCCGACGCCGTAGATGTAGGTCAGGCCGATTTCGACCCGCTTTTCTCTCGGGAGGTCTACTCCAGCGATTCGTGCCATGTGTGCGCTACCCCTGACGCTGCTTGTGTCGCGGGTTCTCGCAGATCACCCAGACGCGACCGTTGCGCCGGATGACCCGGCACTTCTCGCACATCTTCTTGGCGGATGCCGATACTTTCATCAGTGGTGATCCTGCCTCGGTTCGGTTATGACGAACGTCGCATGCGAGCGTCACCGAGGCAGACACCCGGGTGTCCACAGCGAAGGGTGACCTCTACACCGGCGGCGGCCGAGCGAGGCCCGGACCCGTCGATATCAACGACGTCTTTGCATGGGAAAACGCAGCCCGAAGCCGGGCCGCTGGCGGAATTGTAGGAAGGCGCGCTCGATAACGGCAAGTTCGACGCGCCGGTACCGGCAAACCGCCCGTCGGCGACCGGCTGCGACCTGTCCGCGCCGGGCAGTAGCGTTGCGACCATGACTCGCCGGGTGGCCATAGTGGTATCTCTCGCTCTCGGCGCGGCAGCGTGCACCGGAACGTCCGACGCACCGAAGACGCAAGCCGCGCAAGAGAATCCGACTGGAACGGCGGCAACGCTCGCGCGCGTGCTCGACGGGGATTCGATCGAAGTCGAGAGTGATGGGCGGCTGCTCGAGGTGCGGCTGATCGGCATCAATGCACCCGAGGGCGACGAGTGCTTCGGCGATCGGTCGCGCCGTGCGCTGCTCGACGTGCTCACCGATGCCGAGCTCGAGCTCGTCGCTGGGACCGATGCCGAATCGGATCGGTACGGGCGCCTCCTTCGCTACGTCTACGCCAACGGCGAGAACGTCAACGGCCGCATGCTGGCTGAGGGCAACGCCGTCACCCTCCAGGGAGATCACCGGTACGCCCGCGAATTCGTTGCGATCGGCGACGCGGCCGCCAACGGTGCATACGGCATGTGGGCACCCGATGCCTGCGGCCCGCCGCCACCACCGGGTGCCACAATCGTCGATGTCGAATTCAATCCGCCGGGACCGGACGACGAACGGCTCGACGCCGAGTCCGTGACCATTGGCAACGAGAGCACCACCACCCTCGACCTCTCCGGTTGGACGCTCCGCGACGAGTCATCGCAGAACCGCTACGTGTTCGGCGCTTTTGCGCTGGCCCAGGGAGACCGGGTCACCGTGCGCTCCGGATGCGGTACCGACACAGCAAGGGTGCTTCACTGGTGCGCCGATCGCTCCGTGTGGTCGAACGGCGGCGACACCGTGATCCTGCAGGGCCCGAACGGCAACGTCGTTGACCGGTGGACGTACCGCGGCGACGGGTAGTCGTCGAGAGACAAGAGACGCTCGACACGAGACCGGATCCACCGTCTCGTGTCTCCGGTCTGATGGCTCTTGTCTCGTGCCTTGCTAGTTGGTCTCGTTGATCGTCACGCAGGTCGCGTTGAGGGAATCGCCCTCGCTGGAGAAGTCCATGCAGTCGCCGACGTAGAGATAGACACCGCCGTCGTCGCTCGACCAGCTCGCGGAGCGTTGGGTCTGGCCGTCGAGTTCCATCGTGCTGGTGGACGTGCTCCATTCCGACCCGGTGCTCGCCGTCCAGTCGTCGTAGAACGCAACGATCTGCTCGTACTGATCGCCCGGATACTGGATAGCAACGAAGACGTCGTCGTCTTGCGTGCCGGCCGTCGTGGCGCTGCCGCCGCCGGGTACGGGTGTCTGCAGCTGCTCAGGGACCTCGACTCCCGACCCAACGGAGAACGAACCGTCTTCCGAGTCCACCTTGACGGTGAAGTCGTCTCCCTCACCGGACATGTCGAGTTCAACGTCTCCCCCGCCACCCGACTCGATGGCCTGCTCGACGGCCTCCTCGCTCAGCTTCTCCACGGCCGCGCCGCACGCCGTCACTACAAGCGCCAGGCCGATCAGGACGGCAATGAACACGCTTCGTCGATTGGTCATGGTCCCCCTCCTTCGGGTCCCGGAGGATTCCCCCCGACTACGGTGGAGCGACAGATTGTCGCGTCCCGCGAGCGCATGCTTGGAGTCCTCCCCGGGACGCATCGTCGCTCGTGCCGACCCTACGCACCGATCCCGGTCGCTGCAATGGGCATTCCCGAGACCGGCAGCAGGCGTTGTCGACCGCGCGACGGAGATGACGGTCGGCAAACAGGGCGGGGTCGGACGCCTACCCGGCCTGATTGATGTTCACGCAAACGGCATTGAACTCTTCGCCGCTGCTCTCCTCTGCCTGAACGTCGAAACAGTCCGCGACCGAGACAAACGAATCACTGCTCGTACCGACCCACATCGTGGATCGCTGGGCTTGCCCGTCGGTCTCGAACGACATGCTCTGCTTCTCGTACTCCTCGCCGCTGCCGGCCGTCCACTCGTCGTAGAAGCTGACGATCTCGTCGTAGCGGCCCTGGTCATAGGTCACGACCACCATCACCCCGTCTTCCATCTCGACCGAAGTGGTGACCTCTCCGCCGTCCGGGACCGGGACCGTAAGGCTCTCCGGCATCTCGGCCCCGACACCGATCGTCATCGTCCCGTCCTCCGACTCCATTTCGATCGTCGCCTCGTCCCCATCGCCGGATACGTCGATTGAGACGTTCCCGTCCTCGCTGTCGACGTTGATCGTCATGTCCTCGCCGTCGGCAGACACATCGACATCGACGTTTCCGTCGGCACCGGCCTCGATGAGTTCCTCAGCGAGATTCTCGGACACAACATCGGATGCGCTGGAACAAGCGGAGAGGAGGAGAGCGAATACGAACATGGCAATGATGAGCGGCGTGGTTGGCTTCCTGATCATGGTCCACTTCCTCTTGATCGATCGGTGAACGCGTTGGCTCACCCCCTCCAGACCTTATCGTCACGACCTCCCCGGGACCTTTACAGGGCCGATCGGCAGTTCCGAGCCGCGGCACGCGTCGGCACCTCCGGCGCGGCGCTCAGAGAGGGAGCCGAACACGCCGGCTCCCTCTCTGAGTGGTTGCTGCAGATGTACCGCCGGTCAGCCCTCGTCCGGCATCGGGTTCGCGTCGGTCGTGACGTACGAGTCGGACGGCAGCGCCGGTCCGACCTCTTCGCGATCTGCCGGGAGAATCAGGTTGGCAACCACGCCGATCACGGCTGCGAGGGCCAGACCCGAGACCTGAACATCGCCGATCTCCAGCGGCGTCGACAGACCACTGACCCCAAGTCCGAACACCAGGATCAGGCCGACCACCAGCATGTTCCGACCCTTCCGGAAGTCGACCCGGGCCTCGACCAGGGTCCGAAGGCCCACCGACGCGATCATGCCGAAGAGGATGATGGACAGACCACCGAGCACCGGCGTCGGCACCGTGCGCAAGAGCGCAGCGAGCTTCGGAACCAGCGCAAGGGCGATGGCGAACAGGGCGCCGATCCGAAGGATGAACGGGTCGTAGACCTTGGTGATAGCCAGCACCCCCGTGTTCTCGGAGTAGGTCGTGTTCGGTGGACCGCCGATCAATCCGGCAGCCGCCGTGGCGATGCCGTCACCGAGCAGTGTCCGGTTCAGCCCCGGCTCGTCGAGGAAGTTCTTCCCCACGACGCCGCCGTTCGCAACGATGTCGCCCACGTGCTCGATCATTGTGACGAATGCGATCGGCGCGATGATCGCAATGGCTCCCCACTGGATGTCGCCGAGGCCCCACGTGAAGTCGGGCAGGCCGACCCACGACGCCTCGGTGACGAGATCCCAGGTGAAACCCTCGAGGAAGATCGCACCGGCGATGAACCCGACGATCGCGCCCGTGAGGATCGGCAGCATCTGGAACAGGCCGCGGAAGAAGATCGCCGCGATGATCGCAGCGACCAAGGTGACGATCGCAAGCCACCAGGTACCCTCGGCCATCCCGAGGGCGACCGGAGCCAGTGTGATCCCGATCACGATGATGACCGGTCCGGTGACGATGGGCGGGAAGATCCGCGTGATCACGGCGTGACCGACGAACGTCACGATGATCGACATCACCACGTAGATGACGGCGGCACCGATGATGCCGGCACCGATGGCCTCCCACGAGTAGCCGTCCTCGACCGCGAGCAGGATCGCGGGTATGAACGCGAACGAAGATCCGAGGAAGACCGGCACCATTTGCTTGGTCACCAGGTGGAACAGCAGCGTCCCGATACCTGCGGCCAGCAGCGCAACCGACGGGTCGAGCCCCGTCAGCAGCGGCACGAGCACCGTCGCCCCGAACATCGCGATGGTGTGCTGCAGACCCAGCACCACCTTCTTCTGCATCGTCATTTCCATACGCTCTCCCTCTCCCATACGCGACGAGGGCCACCCGCACTTGGGTAGCCCTCGTTCTTGCCCATCGGGCTGATCGCCCGAACCTGATGGGGCCTCGAGGCCCCGATCAAGACCGTCATGCCGTCCGCACGCGCCGGCGACCCGCGCGTCCACTTCGGCGAACGGACGCACCGCACCACAGACTGCTGCAATCGCTCACACGTTGGCTTCGCCTCATGCTGCTCGGAACACCATCCCGTAGTAGTCGTCGTACGGTTCCTTGCGCACGACCTCAACGCTGCCCTTCACCGGCATGCCGATCTTCGGATCGTCGATCTCGATCTGACCGAGCATCCGCATCCCATTGTCCAGCTCCACGATTCCAAGCCCGAGCGTTGCGACCTCGTACTGCGCCGGCAGGTTGTAGACCTTGGTGAACGTCAACAGCTTGCCGTTCTTGGGAAGCGGCACCGTGTCGAACTCGAAGAAGTCATTCTGCTTGCATCCCGAGCACACCATCCGGAACGGGTAGTGCATCGTGTCGCACCGCCGGCACCGGTATGCGTAGATCTCGCGGGCCATCAGTCCTCCCTCTCAAACGTCAAGCACACGACGTTGTTGCCGAATCCGCCGAAGTTGCACGTGAACCCGATCTTGGCGTCTTGAACCTGGCGGGCGCCGCCGTCGCCACGCAGCTGGGTGACGATCTCCCACGCCTGCGCGATCCCGGTCGCGCCGACCGGGTGTCCACGGCCTTTGAGGCCGCCCCCAACGTTGATGGGGATCTTTCCACCGAGTGCCGTCTCACCCTTCTCCAGCGCGATATGGCCTTCGCCCTTCGGGAAGAACCCGACCTCCTCGCTCTCGGCAATCTCGAGAATCGTGAACGCATCATGCAGCTCTGCGACGTCGACATCCTGAGGGGTCAGTCCGGCCATGGCGAATGCGTCACCCGCCGCCTTCCTGACGGCCATGAGATCTGTCGGCTCACTTCGCTCATGCACCGCATGGGTGTCGGTCGCCTGACCGACGCCGGTGATTCTGATCAGCGGCCGGCCGAGCTCCTTCGCCTTCTCTTCCGAGACGAGGACAAGCGCCGCCCCGCCGTCGGAGACCGGGCAGGCATCGAAGAACCGGAGCGGCTCCGCAACGTACGGATTGTTTGTCATTGCCTCCGGTGAATCGAGGATGCCCTCGAGGGTGATCTCCTGCTGGAGATGCGCCCACACGTTGTTGAGTGCCGCGTTCTGGTTCTTGACGCCGACCATCGCGAGGTGACGCTCGGTGACGCCGTATTTGTCCATGTAGAGCCGGGTGAACATGGCCGCGTGTGCCGGAAGCGTGACGCCATAGATGTACTCGGCAATGGGGTGGGTGAGCGTGGCGACGAAGTCGGTCGCCTCGAGGTTGTTCACCTCTCGCATGCGCTCGGCACCGGCGACGAGCACGACGTCATCCATGCCGGAGGCAACCGCCTGGAAACCGGCCTTGATGGCCGATCCGCCGGAGGCCGGCCCATTCTCGATCGCCGCCGCGCCCGCCGGCGTGAGACTCAGGCTGTCGACCACGGCACTCGCCAACGCCGTTTGGTGGTTGACGCGAGCGGCGCCCATGTTCGCCACGTACACCTGGTCGACTTCGGTGACGCCCGCGTCCTTGAGCGCCATCATCGACGCGTACGAGGCGATCTCGGAGAGCGGATACTCGAGGCGGGTGAAGGTGGTGATCCCGATGCCGGCGACGTAGACATCACGCATCGTTCGGCCTCCCCTCCATCTCCCATCGCTGGATGACCAAGGCAGTAGCCGTCGGATCGTACATCGAGCGGGTCGCGGCGAGCGGATCGAGCGCCGGAGTCGGCGGATCCGACGGGGGGAGGATCGCCTCCATGGCCCTGTCGAGCAGCTCCGGCGGGACCGGCCGCCGGCCGACGACGAGGCTGGAGCGCGCCCGGTTGAAGAGCTCCCTCGTGAGCGCCCACGACGGAACGCCGCCCAGCTCGTGGGGAATGTCGAAACGCTTCTCGAGCTTGTATTCGATCATCCAGCGGCGGAACCCGATCGGGGACTCGGCGACGATGAGCACCTCGTCGTGGCCGAGGGCATCGATGTGGTACTCCATCTTCGCTGCAAACGCATGCGCCCCGACCCGCAGGCCACGTCGGAATGCCAGGGTGTGCAGCGAGAGCCCGAGCTTCGGGCTGACCTGGCGCCCGTTGACGATTGCCGCAAGTTCGCCGTCGATCTGCACGGCAAGCACGTATTGGTCCTGGAACCGGTGGCGGTAGTGGCCGAGCAACTCCGCATAGACCCGGGCGGCAACGACGTCGTAGTAGTCGCGCTCGACGTGGAGCAACGGCTCGACGTACTTCAGGAGGTCGGGGATTTCGTCCCGATCGACCTGGCGCACGACCGCCGCTTCGCCGCTGGCGAGCAGCATGTACTTCGGCTCGTACGGCACCATCGGCGAATCGACGGGTCGAAGGATCTTCTCTAGATCGACGGACATCGGTGGTCTACTCCTCCTGGTTGCCTTCGGACATGGTCGTGGCGAGATAGGACATGGCCACCTTCTCCTGGGTGATCGGCATCGACGTGATCCGCACACCGAGCGCGTGGTAGACCGCGTTGGCGATGACCGGCGCGGCAGCGATCATCGTGTGCTCGCCCACGCCGCGAGCCCCGAACGGCCCGTCGGGCTGGGGGACTTCCACAATGATGGGGATGATCTCGTCTGGGATGTCGAACGCCGTCGGGATCTTGTAGTCGGTGAACGTCGGGTTCATCATCCTGCCGCCCTCGTCGAATCGCATGTCTTCGAAGAGCACGGTTGCAAGGCCTTGCACGAGGCCTCCCGTGATCTGCCCCTTGACCAGGTCCGGATTGATCGCTCGGCCGGCATCGACGGCAAGTGCGGCCTTGCGCACCCAGATCCGACCCGTTGCCTTGTCGATCTCGAGGACCACACCGGTCGCTCCGACCGTGTAGTGGACGTTCGGATGGCCGCCCTGTCCCGTTGCCGGGTCGCTGTTCGCATTGGTGAACTCCGGCATGAACTTCCCGCTCGCGACGATCGGTCCGCCGCGCCAGGTTCCGTCGTCCGTTTGGATGCCGTCGATCACGAAATCGCGCAGCGGCTTCGAGAAGCTCGGATCGGTCTTGCACCTGACGGCCTCGTCCTCGAGATAGAGCGAATCGTCCTCGAATCCATAGACCTGATGGATCACGTCGAAGATCTTCGAGCGCGCCTCCAGCGCCGCCTTCTCGACGGCGAGGCCCGAGCTCCACGTCACGTGGGAGGCCACGGTCTGCCATTCGTAGGGATTGCGATCGGTATCCGGCGTCTCGACCCTGATCTTGTCGACCGGCACCGACAGCACTTCGCTGGCGATCTGTGCCATCACCGTGAGGTAGCCCTGGCCGAGCTCCATACCGGAGACCGCGATGTTGACGCTGCCGTCTTCGTTGAACTTCAGGAAGGACGCGGACGACGCATTCGGGGGCATCGCCGGAGCCTTCCAGAACAGCGCGATCCCCTTGCCGATCACCGTGTTCGGGTTGTCCGACCGCTCTTCGATTCCCCAGCCGATCGCCGCCGCCGTCTTGTCGATGGCCTCGTGCAAGCCGGACGGGTTCATGTGCGCGCCGTAGGCGAGCTCGTCGCCCTCGACGATGGCGTTCTTCTTCCGGAACTTCACCGGGTCCATCCCGATGGCCTCGGCGATGCGGTCCATGTGCGATTCGAGACCGAAATGGAACTCGGAGTAGCCGAAGCCTCGGTAGGGACCGCCCGGCGGGAGGTTCGTGTAGACGCAGAGCGAGTCGTTCGTGATGTTCGGGACCCGGTACGGCCCGGTTGCCGACAGCCCGGCCGCGTTGACGACGTTCGCCCCGTACTCGACGTACGCGCCGGCGTCCCAGTAGAGCTTGTGCTCAACGGCGGTGATCGTGCCGTCGTTCATGACACCGACCTTGAGTTCGGCGACCACACCCTGGCGTTGGTAGGTGTTGTAGAACTCCTGCTCTCGGGTCCACCGCAGCTTGACTGGGCGTCCCTTGACCAGAGTCGCCATCGCCGCACCCAGGATCTCCATGGAAACGCCGGCCTTCCCCCCGAATCCCCCGCCGACGTACGGCGTGATCACGCGCACGTCCTTATGCGTGAATCCCAGGGGCGCAAGCGCCTGTGCGAAGAGATGCCGCTGCGTATGAGGAGATTGTGATGCCGTCCACACGGTCAACCGTCCCGCCGGGTCGAGCCGGCTCACCGTCACGTGCGGTTCGATGGCACAGTGGGCATACCGGGGGACCTCGTAGGTGTCCTCGAGTACGAGGTCGGCGTCTGCGAATGCCTGCTCGGTGTCGCCTTTCCGGATTCGTCGCCAGTGCGCGATGTTCGTGTCTGCCTCCGGGAAGAACCATGGGACGTGCGTGTAGGCAGCCAGGTCCGGGTGGATGAGGTCGGCGCCCTCGGCAACGGCCGACCTGGGATCGAGCAACGGCGTGAGCAGGTCGTACTCGACCTTGATCAGCTTCGCCGCTCGAACGGCTTCACGGTGGCTCCGGGCGATCACCCCCGCCACCTGTTCGCCGACGAAGCGGACGTAGTCCTGGGCAAAGATGTAGCGGTCCTCCATGTACATGCCGAACTTGTATGGGAAGTCCTTGCCGGTAGCGATCCGCACGACGCCGCTCGCCTGTTCCGCTTCGGCCGTGTCGATAGAGACGATCCGGGCGTACGCATGGGGACTCTCGACGATGGCGGCATAGAGCAGGCCGGGACCGAAGTCGATGTCGTCGACGAATTGAGCGGCCCCACTGATCTTCTCGACCCCGTCGACTCGCACCGCTGGAGTCCCCACAGTGGCGAGGTCACCGGTCGGCGACTCGGCCTCGAACGGATAGGTGGCCGTCATTGGTCACCTCCGGCGCCGGCCGCCAGGACTGCTTCGATGATCGGCTCATACCCCGTGCACCGGCAAAGGTTGCCGGCTAGAGCCTCCTGCACGTCGTGGCGCGAGGGGTTGGGCTTGCGCTCGAGCAGCTCGGTAGCAGCGAGCACGATCCCGGGCGCGCAGAATCCACACTGGAACGAGTTGTTCGAGAGAAACAGGCCCTGAAGCCGGCTCAGGCCGTCGAAGCTCAGACCCTCGACGGTCGTGATTTCGTGACCGTCGGCCTCAACGGCGAGCACCAGGCAACTGCGCACCGTTCGCCCATCCATGATGATCGTGCACGACCCGCAGTCCCCGCGCTCGCACCCGATCTTCGGGCTCTTCACCGCTGCCTTCTCGCGCAGCACGTCGAGCAGCACGTCGGCCGGTGCAACGTCGAGGGCCCAGGTCTCGCCGTTGACTGTGAAGTTCAGATCCATTGCCGTCCTCTCAGATCACTCGTTCGCCGTAGCGGAGGCCCTCCCCGGAGAGCCGGCCAACAGCTGCCCACAACCCCCGATCCAGCATGACCTCCGTCATCCGCGTGCGATACTCGGCGGAGGCTCGCATGTCGGTGATCGGGCTGATCTCGTCGGCCACCAGTGCGACGACTCTCCCAACGAGCGCTGCGTCGAGCGCCTTCCCGCGCAGCGCGTCTTCGATGCGCGCAGACCGGAACGGGGTCGGAGCGACGGCGCCGAATGCGACGCGGAAGTCGTGATCCGGACGGACCACGATCGCAACCGCAGCCTGGGCAAGATCCTCGCCGGCGTAGCGCATCAGCTTGACGTAGATACCACCGTGAGACCTCACGTCGATGGTCACCCGGGTGACGACTTCGTCGTCGGATCTCGCGGTCTGCCGGAGTCCGACGAACCAATCGTTGATGTCGACGGTGCGTTCGCCGGCGGGACCCGCGAGGTGCACCGCTGCGTCGTACGCGAGCAGGACGGGGCCGGCGTCGCAGGATGGCACGGCCGAGCAGATGTTGCCGACCAGGGTCGCCCGGTTGCGAATACCGGTCGATCCAACGGTTTCGGCCATCTCTGCCAGGAGCGGGGCATGGTCGGCAATCAGGTCCGATTCGATGAGGTCGGTGAACGTGACCAGCGACCCGATGCTCAGGGTGCGGTCGTCGAGCGCGATGTCGGCGAGTCCCGGGACGTCCTTGATGTCGACGACGAGATCCGGAGCGACGGCGTCGTCGCGAAGCCATGCAACGAGATCGGTGCCCCCCGCGAGGATCCAGGCCGAACCCGGGAATTCGGCAAGTGCACCGATGGCATCCTCGAGGGACGACGGGCGCCGATAGTCGAACTCGTGAGAAATGACCAAGGAATCCTCCTCCGACCCGATCCCAGGATCTTACAACTTCACGACCCCGCGATGATTCGCGACCATCCGCTGCTCCGGGTTCGACTTCCCATCCGGCCTCACCCCAGGCTCGCGGCCAGTGATCTGATTCCCTGAGCGAAGCACTCCATCGGTGCTTCCACGAGGCCCGCACCCACCATGCCCGTGCCGGGCACCGCGCCCGCGATACCGGTGTTGATCTGGGGGCGGACCCCGGTACGGACCACCCGGGCCGCGTCGATCCCCACCGGCGTGCCCCGGAACTCGAGCATGGGAATCTGATAGGCCGGGTGCTCGGCCAGCGTGATCTCGTACATGGCGAGGGTTCTGCGGACTGCGCCGGCGGCGGTCCCACCGACGAATCCGACGATCGCCGGCGCTGCCGCCATCGCCAGACCGCCGAGACCGACCGTCTCGGTGATCGTTGAGTCGCCGATGTCCGGGCTTGCATCTTCCTCGCTGAACGAACCGAGGTACAGGCCATCCACCGGAGGGGCGGGTGCGGTGAACCACTGATCTCCGGTGCCGGAGAGCCGGACCCCGAAGTCGGTGCCGTTGCGAGCCATCACCGTCACCAGACTCGATGCGGGAACGCCGGATGCGGCGTCCGATCCGAGCTTGCCGGCGGCCATGACGAGGTTGAGCATGAAGTGGTCGTTGCCGTCGATGAACTGGAAGACCCCGGAGCGCTCGTCAACCGGGGCATCTGCCCCGTCGATGAGCGCAGGTCCAATCTCGCGCAGGAAGAGTGAGGTCACCGCGCGGTTGCGATTGTGACCGTCATCGCCCATCTGCAGTGCCTGGGCAATCAGCGCCTGGAGATCGATCGGGCCCCGCCGCAACAGCACGGCGCGCAGCACCGGCCCAAGCACGGAATCCATCCAGCGGAGCCGATCGATGGTCTCGGAGGCGAACGCGCCGTACCGCAGAACTTTGCCGAGGCCTTCGTTGAGCGTGGAGTAGGCCACGCCGTTGCCGGCCGCATCGTCGACGACCGCTACCGGCATCGACGGAGACGTCACCCCGGCCATGGGACCGACGGCGCCGTGGTGATGGCACGGGGAGAGCTCGATCTCGCCGCGTTCTGCCTTGGCGGCCGCATCCTCCGGATCGGTTGCCATCCCCTCGTAGATCATCGCGCCGATGATCGCCCCGCGCATCGGCCCGCTGGCGCGTTCCCAGGTCAACGGAGGACCGGCATGGAAGAACGTCCGATCCGTCATGTCGGCGAAGGCGTCGCGCGCCACACGCACGTCGACCAGCTGCGGGCGGACGGCGAGCATGCGCTCGATCGCCGTCTGGTTCGCTGCAGGGTTTCGCCCGTCGGCTGCGAGCTTCGCGAGCGCCGCCTCTGTGCCCGGCACCGGCGGCCGCCAGTCCGAGCGCACCACGCGGGCTCCCTGCTGCTCGATCGAATCGGCGAGCAGGTCGGTGCCGGCCGTCGCTACAACCGGCACATCGTCGAGCAGATGGCGCAGATCGCTCATGCGAGCCTCCCTTCGGAACCAAGGCGGGCCGCAGCCATGGCGGCAGCAGCATTCGAGAGGTAGACCGATGCACCCGCACGGTTGAGGGCCTCCGCCTGAGCATCGCGACCCTGTGGATCTCCCCTCGTCCCGCAGAGCGAGACCACAACGGCAGCGCCGGCGTCGATCGCCTGTCCCACCAACGGCGCAAGCTCAGCTGAGGGATCGGCGTTGGCGCCGTAGCCGAGCACCACGTCCATCAGGATCACCCCGACCGACTCGTCATGCCCCGCCGCAGCCAATCGCTCCAGCCGCACGGTCTGGTCGATCATCGGATGCGCTCGACCTTGTGTGTACTCGTCGTCGCCGTAATCGATGAAAGCATGGCCGGCATCGTCCTCGGTGGCTCCAATCTCGCCGAGGAGAGGGGCGGCAACGAAGCGGGCCTCCGAAGCCAGCGTGCCTCCCGAGAACAGGCCCCGCACCGTTCCCGGCCGATGGTCACGCGGCGGCGCCACCCATGCTCCGTACTCGGTGGGTGGCCTCCCGAGTTCGGAGAGGACCGCGCCGGCGCCGTCTTCGAGCGTGGTCTCGCCCATGAATGTGATCACCACCGGCTTGGTACAGGCTTCGGCCGCCCGACGCACCTTCTCGGCGACTTCGGCCGCAGGCGGCTTTGAGATGAGAACGATCAGGTCGGACGCAGGGTCATTCTCGAGCGCAGCGAGGGCCTGCAGGGTAGAGGCTGCGCCGACCGGCTCCGAGAGATCGCGGCTCCCGGTTCCGAGGGCGTGGCGAACGCCGATGCCGGCGTCGTCGAGCAGCGCGCACATCTCCTGGATCCCCGTCCCGGACGCGCCGACCATGCTGACCGAGCCCGGCAGCACGGCGTTGGCGAAGCCGAGGCCGACGCCGTCGACGATGGCCGTCCCACAATCGGGGCCCATGACGAGCAGATCGTGGTCGATGCCATAGCGCTTGAGGATGACCTCCTGATCGAGCGGCACGTTATCGCTGAAGATCATGACGTGCCGACCGGATTCGAGGGCTTCCATGGCCTCGACGAAGGCGTGCTCGCCTGGAACCGAGAGCAGGACCACGTTGGCATCGGACGCCGCTGCGGCAGCGCCCGCCGTCTTGGGTGTGGGGGCGTCGAGGCCGCCGGATGGTACGACCTTGTGGCTGAGTGCCTCGTCGAGGGCTCGGTGGGCGGCTGCAATCGTGGCTTCGTTCTCCGCTCGGAGCGCGACAAGGAGATCGTTGGGGCCGGCATCGGCCACGCCCTCCATGTCGAATCCCATGTCCGCCAGCAAACCCAGGTTGAGTTCGGTCCCCATTGCCACAAGCGCGTCGCCGACGCCGTCGACGTTCTGTACCGCCTTGCTCGCCTGCATCAGGCGCACCGAATCGTGGTAGCGGCCTGGGTGGATCTCGACCCGAGCGATCACAGGGAACCTCCAGTGTTCGTGAGGGGTTGGTGGACGAGTGACTGCGCGCCGAGGACGATTCCCGCCGCAAGGGCCGGGCCCGAGCTGTGCCCGACACCCGCCAGTGCGCGATGGGTGGCGTCGACGTCGCCGCGACCGGCAATCGCACGCAGGAAAGCACCCGCAGGAGCAGCGACTTGGCCGCCGAGTGCACAGCGAAGCAGGGCAGCCGAGAACGAGGTCGTCCGGCGCGCGGCTTCGGCCTCGAGCCAGCCGTTGGCCCGGTTGATGGCGGTGAGCGCTCGGCGAGCGCCGGTGGCGACACCGAGGACCCGGGTAGCAGCAAGGGCACCCGCGAGGTAGTCATCGCCTTCCGGCGTCAATCCCGGTCCACGCCCGAGCAGCGCCCGTGCGGCAGCGGCCAGTGCGCTGGGCTCGCCGTTCTCGAGGGCAGCGCCCAGCGGCGCAGCGTCGATGCCCGGCACCGAGGCGGGCAAGCCTTCGATCGCGGCGCCAAGCAACGCTTTCGACACTCGCGGGACGGCGGGACGGGGATCCCACCAGCGAACCACGTCGACGTTCAAACGACCGAATGCGATCGACGCAGACCCGATGAGCGGAACCGTGCCGCGCTCAATCGACGCGAACGGTTCCGCCGCCGCCGGGGTGGCAATCTCGACGGCGTTCGGCAGGCGCGTGGCGTCACGGGTCGACACCACCGCCACGTCGTCGTCCACGAGCAGCCAGATTGCATGGCTCGATGTGCCGAGAACAACGGCGCTGCGCAACGGCTCGAGAATGATCCGGCGCAGGGAGATGCTCGCCACCGCCGGCACCCGGACGGGCATCGCCCATGGAGGAGCCGTGACCGCTCGTGCGGTCATGTTGCTCAGCCCACGTCGACGATGGCCGCGACCGGTCCGCCCCCGCTGGGACCCTGGTGCAATGCGGCCACCGAGACGAACACGGCGGCATCGTCGACCGCCGAGGCGACAACGCCGCCGACGGCGCCCTTGATATGGCGGTGGTGGTGCACGTCGGAGTCATCGAGCGAGACCTGGCGCCGCCCGCGTAGGCGCGAGGTCGGATCGGCTTCACACTTGACGAACACGTTGACGACGCGGCCGTCGAGATCCTCGGGCTTCGCACGCTCGGGCAGATCGAGCCCCGCCGATCGGATCGCGCGGTACACACCCTCCTGGTCGAGGGCATCCTTCATCACGTCGTGCCCGATGCGATACCGGCCGCCGGCGCCCGGGGCATTGCCGACGACGACGGTCTGGGCCTGATCGAGTTCAACGCCGGACGAGCACGATGCCACCGATGAGTACAGGTCGAGGTCGTGCCCGATCTGCTCTGCCGTCGGCATGTCGATCTCTCCAAGGGCGACGGCGATGCCCAGCGCCGAGGTCCCGTTCGAGACGTTCATCGACTCGAGCGGGTCCTCGGTGTACACGGTGTGGCCCCGGCTCTTCGCGTCGTTGATGGTCTCCATGACCAGAAGCGGCGTCTTGGTCTGAACGTAGTGCACGTCGGCCGGGTCGTCGATGCCGGCCTCGGCCATGGCACGACGAACTCCCTGAGCGACCTTCTCGACCATTGCGGGACGTCCGATGTCTTCCGGCAGGATGACATCGCTCATCGCGTAGCCGACGGCCAGGCGCGGCTCGTCGCTGGGAGGTCCGGCATCTGCAACCTTCGCGAAGATCGTGGCATGGGGGGTGAGGATGCCATCGGTTCCGCCGGACCAGACCATCGGGATCTCGTCGACTCCTCCTGCGATCGCGTGCCCTTGTCCATGAGAACTCGGCGGAACGCCTGGTCGGCGAGGATCCGGGTGAAGTCGTTGACGCCGCCGTTGCCTTCCGTCTTTCCGACGACGGCAACGACCCCGTCCGCTTCGAACACCCCCTCGTCGATCAACGCCGCGAGACCGGACGCATCGCTGACGCTCTCAAGCACCACTTTTCGGACCTCGATCGCCATCGTCTGCTCCCTCGTGTAAGCGGATCCTGCCTCGTCGCCGCGCTGTGTCGATCGGTGAACGACACGAGCGAACAACCCATCTTGCGACGGGGTGCCAACTCTAGACAAGGGACGAAGGGCCCTCCTCCTCCGTTCGGCTGCGCGCCGAGTCAGCGACGGAGCACGAGC
>JAHEEL010000007.1:17053-26809 GCA_024640745.1 Actinomycetes bacterium | reverse complement strand
TCCCCAACCGACGACCGTGCGCGAGAATGGGCCGACCACCGAATCGAAGGAGACTCCATGGCCGCGCAGCATCCCGGCGTCGTGGACGGGCGCCGAGTCGCGATCGTCGACGGATTGCGAACCCCGTTCGTCAAATCCGGAACGGACTTCAAGGATCTCTCCGCCCTGGACCTCGCAACGGGCGTGGTCACCGAATTGCTCCAGCGGTCGGGAGTCGCGGGCGACCAGATCGACCAGGTGATCTACGGAGCGGTCATCACCGACGTCGCCGGCCCAAACCTCGCGCGGGAGATCGTGCTCGCCGGTGACATGCCGGACACGGTGGACGCCTTCTCGGTGAGCCGTGCATGCGCCACCTCCACGCAGGCGGTCGTGTCCGGGGCGCAATCGATTCTGCTCGGCAATGCCAACATCGTGGTCGCCGGAGGAGCCGACTCGCTCTCGAAACCGCCGATCCTCTACTCCGATCGGTTCGTCGACGTGCTGATGGATGCGAACGCTGCGAAGGACATTCCCGGGAAGATGAAGGCGTTCTCGGCCCTCCGTCCCAAGGATCTGGCGCCACAGCCCCCCGCGATCGCCGAGCGCGCCACCGGCCTGACGATGGGCGGTTCAGCAGAGATCATGGCGAAGGAGAACGGGATCGGCCGCGAGGCGCAGGACGAGTATGCGCTGCGCTCGCACCGGAGCGCCGTCGCCGCGTGGGACGACGGCATCTTCGACGATGAGGTCATGCCCTTCCCGGTTGGCCCGGAGTACAGCACGACGGTGACGAGAGACAACATTCCCCGGCGTGATTCCACCATGGAACAGCTCGCCGCGCTCCGCCCGGTCTTCGACCGCAAGTACGGAACGATCACGGCGGGCAACTCATCGCCGCTCACCGACGGAGCATCCGCGGTCATCCTGATGGAGGAGGAGACCGCAGAGCGGCTCGGTCTCACGCCCCGAGCATTCATCCGGTCGTGGGCGTTCGCTGCGCTCGACCCGAACTGGCAGCTGCTCATGGGGCCGTCGTTCGCGACACCGGTCGCGCTCGAGCGGGCAGGCTTGACCCTCGACGACATCGACGTCATCGACATGCATGAGGCGTTCTCAGCCCAGATCCTGTCGAACACGCAGGCCTTCGCCTCTGCCGAGTGGGCAAAGCGGTGGCTCGATCGAGATGAGCCCATCGGAGCGATTCCGGACGAGAAGTTCAACCTGTACGGCGGATCGATCAGTCTCGGTCATCCGTTCGGCGCGACCGGTACCCGCCAGATCACGACCATGGCGAACGAATTGGAGCGAAGGGGCACCGGCACCGCCCTGGTCACACAGTGCGCGGCCGGCGGTCTCGGTGCGGCCGTTGTCCTCGAGCGGTAGGGAGCAGACCATGGAACTCACGCACTTCTCGTTCGACACCGACGACGGCGTCGCACTCGTCTTGCTCGACCGTGCCGGAGAGTCGATGAACACCATCGGACCCGAGATCTACGAGGACCTCACCGCCGTGATCGATCGGATCGAGAGCGATCCGTCGATCAAGGCCGTGGTGCTCGGCTCGGCCAAGCCGGGGAGCTTCCTCGCCGGCGCCGACATCCGGTTCCTGGAGACCCTCACCGATCCGGCGGAGGCGGCGGCAGCGATTCGCGTGCTCCACGCCCTGTTCGCCAGAATCGAAGCGCTCCACACCGTCCACGGCAAGCCGGTGGTCATGGCGATCGACGGGGCCTGTCTCGGCGGTGGCCTCGAGCTTGCGCTCACCGGGTCGATGCGAATCGCGACCGGTAGCTCGAAGACACAGCTCGGACAACCCGAGGTCCAGCTGGGCGTGCTCCCCGCCGGCGGTGGAACGCAACGGCTCCCGAGACTGGTCGGCATCGCGGCGGCGCTCGACATGATCCTCACGGGCCGTTCTCTGCGGCCCTACCGAGCGCACAAGATCGGTCTCGTCGACGAGATCGTGCCGCACGAGGTGCTCTACGACGTCGCACGACGGCGAGCGCTCGACGCGATCGGCCACCTCGACGATTCGGAAGGATCGGGGGTGAAGGAGTTCCTGGCGCCGACGCACCTGCAAGAGCTCGCCCTCGAGCAGAATCCGGTCGGCCGCCGCGTGCTGTTCCGGCGAGCCGAAGAAGCCATGCTCGCCAAGACAAAGGGCCTGTACCCGGCGCCGAAGCGTGCGCTCGAAGCGGTCAAGATCGGCATCGATGACGGCCCTGAGGCCGGCTACGAGGCCGAAGCGGAGTTCTTCGGCGAACTCGTCACATCACCGGAATCGAAGGCGCTGCGCAGCATCTTCTTCGCTTCACGAATGATGAAACACGCATCAGGGATCGCCGGCTTCGGCGAGCCGAAGCCGGTCGCCAAGGTTGGCGTGCTCGGCGGAGGGCTCATGGGAGCGGGGATCACTTCCGTGTCGGTCTTGCGGGCGGGCGCGACGGTGCGAGTCAAGGAGGTCGATGAGCCCGGCGTGCAGCGAGTCCTCGCGCACGTCTCGAAGAACGTCGCGTCTCAGGTGAAGCGTCGACGCCTCCGCCCGTTCGAGGGCGAGCAAGCCATGAACAAGCTCACGGGCACGACCGATTGGAGCGGTTTCGCCAACGCCGATCTCGTGATCGAGGCCGTGTTCGAGAGCCTCGATCTCAAACAGGCGCTCCTTGCCGAAGTCGAGGCCGTGACCGCGGAGGGCACCGTCTTTGCCTCGAACACGTCATCGCTCCCGATCAGTGAGATTGCTGCAAACGCGACACGCCCGGAGGCGGTGCTCGGCATGCACTACTTCTCGCCGGTGGAGAAGATGCCGCTCCTCGAGGTGATCGTGACCGAAGACACCGCGGACTGGGCAACGGTGACGGCCGTTGCCTTCGGCAAGCGCCAGGGCAAGACCGTGATCGTGGTCAAGGACGGACCCGGGTTCTACACCACGCGCATCCTCGTTCCCTACATGAACGAGGCGTTCCACGTCCTCGCCGACGGCGCCTCGGTCGAGGATATCGACTCGGCCATGACCGCGTGGGGCTTCCCCGTGGGACCGGTGCTGTTGAGCGACGAGGTCGGAATCGATGTGGGTGCTCATATCTCCCAGGTGATGCTCCATGCGTTCGGTGAACGGATGGCAGGGCCCGAAATGGCGGCCAGGTTGGTCGACGATGATCGGATGGGCCGCAAGAACGGGCGTGGCTTCTACCGCTACGACGACAAGGGCAAGCGCGGCGGCGTCGATGAGACCGTGTATCAGGCGCTCGGCATCGGGCCGCGGCGCGTCATTCCGGAGTCGGAGATCCAACAGCGGATCTCGCTTGCGATGGTCAACGAGGCCGCTCGGTGTCTGGAGGAGGGAATTCTCCAGTCGGCGCTGGACGGAGACATCGGCGCGGTGATGGGCCTCGGATTCCCACCATTCCGCGGCGGCCCGTTCTGGTGGGTCGACCACGTTGGCATCGCCGAGATCGTCGACCGCCTCGACGCGCTGACCGAGCGCCACGGGATGCGCTTCGAGCCGGCGGAGATCCTCCGCACCCACGCCGAGTCGAGACAGACGTTCCGGTAGCGACGGCATGCCGGTGGAGGGAAACTTCTGGCGAGCCCGGGTCCACCGGGACTAGGGTCGAAACCGACACACCCGCGGGCCCCAACGCCAGCGAGACCACAACTCTCGCCGTTGGGAAGTCAGCGGGTGTGTTGCGTTGACGTCGCGCGATCGGGCGTGAAGCCGATCATCGGGA
This sequence comes from Actinomycetes bacterium, assembly GCA_024640745.1. GTDB lineage: Bacteria > Actinomycetota > Acidimicrobiia > Spongiisociales > UBA5794 > JAHEEL01. Next base: position 23,096 of record JAHEEL010000007.1, on the reverse strand, counting down.
TCTGCTCCATCATCGCCAGCCACGATTCGGGGGTGTCGTCGTGCGAGACGCCCATCATCGACTCGAGCCTCGCGGCCGTCTTCGGGTGCTCCCGCTCGTAGCCCTTCATCACCGCGACGGCCTCTTCCGTCGGGAGGAATCGCTGCGCCGTCGGATAGCGCCGGCTCCCGATCCAGATGGCGACGGCGGAATTCGCCTGGATGTTTCGATACCAATCAGCCTTCACACCGGTGCCCGAGGCAACGATGTACTCGTCACGGTCCGGGTCGTAGTGGGCCACCTCGAGCGGTGTCTGGCGAACCATGCCCGACCTTCTTCCGATGCTCTGGAGCAGCAAGAACCGCGATCCGAAGACGAAGCCGAGCCGAGCGCGGAAGATCCACTTCGGCGACTGCATGAACCACTTCGCGATTCCGGTCGGCTTCCTCTTTCCTGATGCGGTGTTGTCGGATGTCATCGCTCAGTCTTCTTCGAGTGATTGACGGGCTTCGATCTCGTACGCCTCCATCGGAGGACACGAGCACATGACGTGCCGATCGCCGAACGCGTTGTCGATGCGGCTCACCGGCGGCCAATACTTGTCGGAGCGCAGCGCATCGACCGGGAACGCAGCGATCTCCCGCGTGTAGGGGCGATCCCACGCCTCGGCGACGACGTCTTCTGCGGGGTGAGGAGCGTGCCGGAGCACGCTGTCCGCCACGTCTACGGCACCGGCGGCAACCTCATCGATCTCCGCTTTGATCGCGATCATCGCGTCACAGAAGCGATCCAGCTCGCGCTTCGACTCCGACTCCGTCGGCTCGATCATCAGCGTGCCGGCGACCGGGAACGACATGGTTGGGGCATGGAAGCCGTAGTCGATGAGGCGCTTGGCGATGTCCTCGTTGGAGACGCCGGTGTCGTGGTGGATCCCGCGAATGTCGATGATGCACTCGTGCGCAACGAACCCGTCGTTGCCGGTGTAGAGCACGGGATAGTGCGGCGCCAAGCGCCCTGCGACGTAGTTGGCGCCGAGAATCGCCACCTCGGTTGCGCGGCGGAGTCCGGCCGGGCCCATGAGCGCGATGTAGGCCCACGAAATCGCCAGCACGCCGGCTGATCCCCAAGGCGCAGATGCGACCGCGCCGATGCCATCTTCGTGACCGGGCAGGTCGGGGACGAGCGGATGCCCCGGGAGGAACGGGGCGAGGTGGGCACGCACGGCGACCGGTCCGATGCCCGGTCCCCCGCCCCCATGCGGGATGGCGAAGGTCTTGTGGAGGTTGAGGTGGGAGACGTCGCTCCCGAATGCTCCCGGTTCCGCGATCCCGACCATGGCGTTCAGGTTGGCACCGTCGAGGTACACCTGGCCGCCGCAACGATGCACGATGTCGCACACCTCGACAATCGAGTCCTCGAACACGCCGTGGGTCGACGGATAGGTGACCATGATTGCTGCAAGCTCCGGGGCGTGCCGCTCTGCCTTCTCGCGAAGATCGGCCATGTCGATGCTGCCGTCCTCGTCGGTCTCGAGCACCACGACCCGCATGCCCGCCATGGTTGCCGAGGCCGGGTTGGTGCCGTGCGCCGAGGCCGGAATCAAGCAGACGCTGCGGTGGCCCTCGCCTCGGGACTCGTGGTAGGCACGAATGGCGAGCAGGCCGGTGAACTCGCCCTGAGCACCTGAATTCGGCTGCACCGAGACGGCGTCGTAGCCGGTGAGATCGGCCAGCCAGCGCTCGATGTCGGAGATGACCCGCAGGTATCCCTCCGCCTGATCGAGGGGGACGAACGGATGGATGTCGGCGAACTCCGGCCACGTCACTGCCGCCATCTCCGCAGCGGCATTCAGCTTCATCGTGCACGATCCGAGCGGGATCATCGAACGGTCAAGGGCGATATCGCGACTCTGCAGCCGGCGGAGGTAGCGCATCATCTCGGTCTCCGAGCGATAGGCGTGAAACACCGGATGTGACATGAACGGCGTCCTGCGAGCGAGGTGGGAGGGGAGCCCGGATGGGGCAATGTCGACCAACTCGCCGGCGCGAGCCCCGACGCCGAAGACCTCGAAGAGGGCATCGACGTAGGCCGGCGTGATGGTCTCGTCGAGCGTGACACCGACCGTTGTTGCGTCCACCAGGCGGAGATTGATGCGGTGATCGCGAGCCTTCGCGAGCGTCTCGTAGGCGTCCTCTACCTCGACGGTCAGGGTGTCGAACCACGTGTCGTTGCGCAACGGCACGCCTCCCTCGGCGAGACCCTCGGCAAGGGTGCTCGTGAGGCGGTGGACGCGCGCTGCGATCCGCTCGAGGCCGTCGGGGCCGTGGTAGACGCCATAGAGGCCGGCCATGACGGCGAGCAGCACTTGCGCCGTGCAGATGTTGGAGGTGGCCTTCTCCCTACGGATGTGCTGCTCGCGGGTCTGGAGCGCAAGCCGAAGGCCGACCCTTCCCTCGGTGTCCTTCGAGACCCCGATCATGCGTCCCGGCAGCTGACGCTTGTAGTCGTCGCGGGTCGCCATGAACGCGGCGTGGGGGCCGCCGAACATCATCGGGACACCGAAGCGCTGCGAGGTTCCAACCACGGCGTCGGCGCCGATTGCCCCCGGTGGCTGTAGCAGGGTCATAGCGAGGAGATCGACGACAAAGACGGCAAGCGCACCGGCTTCGTGGATCCGCTGAACCGCCCGGGCATGGTCGCGAACGACGCCGGTCGTACCCGGATATTGGATGAGCACGCCGAACACACCGTCGGGAAGATCGGCGTGCGGGTCACCGATCACAACGTCGAGGCCGAGCGGCAGCGCCCGGGTCTTGATCACCTCGATGGTCTGCGGGTGAGCTTCTTCGTCGACAAAGAAGACGGGGCCCGATCGACGGTTGACTCGCTTGAGCATCGCCATCGCTTCGGCTGCGGCCGTCCCTTCGTCGAGGAGGGACGAATTGGCGATCTCCATGCCGGTGAGGTCCGACACCATCGTCTGGAAGTTGAGCAGCGCCTCGAGCCGCCCCTGTGAGATCTCCGGCTGATAGGGCGTGTACGCGGTGTACCAACCTGGATTCTCGAGCACGTTGCGCTGGATGACCGCCGGCGTGACCGTGCCGGTGTATCCCATGCCGATCAGCGAGGTGTAGCGCTCGTTGCGACCCGCGAGCGCCCGGAGTCGAGCGACGACCTCGCGTTCCGACATCGGGCCGGGGACATCGTGTTCGTGCTCGATCCGGATCGCCGGCGGGACGGCCCGGTCGATGAGATCGTCGAGCGACGAAGCACCAACCACCGCGAGCATCTCGGAGATATCGGGCGCCGAGGGACCGATATGACGCGCCCGGAAGTCGGCAGCCGGGTCGAGGTCCCGAAACGGTGTGTCGGTCATCGGCTGCTCCTCCCTCGGCGCGCGGTCCGGCCTACGCCCCGTCTGTCGCACGACCTGAGAGATTCACCGCCGTTGCGGCTTTCCCCTTCGGTGAGGGCCTCGACCCTGCTCTCCAGAGGTGCCTCGCCCCGCGGTCCGTGTGCCTGCAAGTTTCCCGGGGTGGTTGCTCCGTCGGCGCGACGCCGTCGCTCTCCCGCGGGGGTCAATGGCCCCCGGATCGTACCAGCCGGAGCCGTGTTTCGAGATGCCCCTGGTCACCGCCACCTCCGTGCGCGACACTTGGGAGCAAGGAGGTTGCCGATGGTTGCTCACATCCTGGTCGCCGTCGACGGGTCGAGTCACTCCGATCGCGCTCTCGCGTTTGCATCAGATCTGGCGGTCAAGTACGACGCCGGGCTCACGGTGCTCAACGTCGTGTCCTATGCGTCGACGGTCCCGCTTGCACTTGGTGCGTACGCCGAACTCGAAGGGCTCTACGCGGAGTCGCGCTCGGTCTTGCAGTCGGCAGGGGACAAGATCGTGGAGAGCGCCGGCGAGCAGGCTCGCCGGTTCGGCGTGACGAAGGTCGACACCGCGGTGGAGTTGGGCTCGCCGGCACAGACGATCTGCGACACGGCGGCCGCGATCGGTGCCGACGTGATCGTCATGGGCCGGAGGGGTCTGAGCGACTTCTCGGGCTTCTTCCTCGGGAGCGTCTCGCACAAGGTCGCCCATTCGGCAGACTGCACGGTCGTAACCGTCAAGTGAGGAGCGAACATGAGTCCGGTCGCTGAGTCGATTGTCTGCGTCGAGTGCGGTGGACCGGCGGGTCTCCTCACGGGGTTTCCGCCGGATGACCCTCCGATGCCCGGCGACATCGTCGCCTACCGGTGCGCCGACTGCATGGAGCGATTCGACCTGGTCGTCGACGACGCCGACCTCGAGGACGACTAGCTCCCTCCCACCGTCACGTGGGGTCGTGCGGGAGGTCGAGTCGCCCGATCCGGAACATCGCGTACGGACCCGGATACAGCAGGTTCGAGACGCGAGACGTATAGATATCGGCATACCGCTCGACCTGGCGAGCAAGCAGGCTCTTGTCGGCGCCGGCGCGCATCATCAGGCCCCACGACTCGCTTCGCAGGTGACCGGCCTCGATCGCGTACGGCGCGATCACGTCGTCGAGAGCAAGAACCTCGTTCCTCGTCTCGGTGATCGCCGCCGTCACGTCGGGGACGTCGATCATGGGAGGGGCGTAGCCGTCGCGTTCCCGGAGCGAGGCAAGGCGCAGAGCGCTGAGCCTGGCCTCGAGCGCCTCCTTCTCCTCCATCAACGCACCGAGGCGCTGTTGCGTTGAGAGGAACCCTTGCAGCGCCCGAACCTCCAACTCGAGCTCCTGAAGGATCAATGCCGTTCTCCACCGGAGCAGCGCCTTCGAGAAGTGCACGTCGCCGTAGAGGTGGTCGCCGACGTAGAGGATCTGATCTCCAGACAAACCAAGGTACTCCTCGACGAGGCGAGCGTTGCCACCGTAGAAGACGCCCCCCTTCTCGATCGATCCGTGGTGCGGTTCGAGCAGGCCGCGGTCCTCGTCCACGACCTTGTAGAGAGCGTTCGAGGAGGTGAAGAAGTCCGGTTTGGCCGCCGAGACGATCACCGTTCCGAACAGGTCGCGCCAGGTCTGGCCTTCGGGGAGGAATGGATCGAACGTATAGGTCATCATGGCGTTGGCGAACGACCACTCCGAGTTCGTGATCAGCATCAACCGCTTCCCGGCATGCTGCTGGTCGAGGAGGCTGGCCACGATGTCGCCGTCGAGGGCGATGTACCGCTCGGGATCCGCGAGCACGTCCGCTTTCAGCGTGCCGTCACGATGGGCGCCGTCGACGGAAGCTCGCACGGCGGCGAAGATCTCGCTGTGGCCGACACCGCTCGGCAGCAAGCCGTCGTCGAGGAGGTCGACGCACTGGGCGAAGAGGCTCGCCTCCGACAGGGAGAACAGCGTGTTGAGGAAGACGTAGCGGTCCTCGCTGAGATCGACGAGCGTTCCGGCGTAGGTGCGGCGGAGCTCTTGATAGTCGAGGAAGGCGGTGCCGTGCATGGCGCGAATGACCCATCCGAACCGCGTCGCCTTCACGAGGTTGCCGCACTCCAGATCCATGACGAGGCCCCGGCTGATCGTCGTCGCGTCGAACTCGAGCGCCTCGACCGGCCATCCGAGGGCGGCGAGCCGGTCGCGGGCGTGCGCGAAGGCGCGCTCCTCCCACGCCTCGGCGTGATACTGCGTGAGCGTGTAGTCCATGTCGTACCCGATCGCCTTGATCGAGCGCATGTTCAACGTCCGATTCGTGAACACCCGCCGCTCGGGAGACGGATCGGGGATCGGGATGGGATCGGAGGGCATGCGGTGAGTCTACGGACGGTGCCGCCGGTCACAGACGACCGTTGGGCCCCCGAAGGGGCCCAACGTTATTCCGCGTTATTCCGCGATCTTCAGCCGGAAGCCGCTACATGTCGACGTCGATCCACACGAGGCGGTGATCCGAGCTCGGGAACGGGTAGACGCCAACGAGCGGGAACAGCGGATCCGACTGCAACGGCCAGAACACGCCTGAGGCGGTGATCTTCATGCTGTTTCTCGGTAGCACGTAGTCGACTCTCAGATTGCCCGGTGCGACGTCCGAGAAGTCGGCGGTGTCGAACGCCGGG
>JAHEEL010000007.1:16131-17043 GCA_024640745.1 Actinomycetes bacterium | reverse complement strand
GCGAATCGTTCGCCTGGTCCTGAACGATCGCCTGCTCGGGCCCGCCGAGACTCGACGGTGTCATCGTGTCGTTGACCTTCGGGTGGTCCAGCAACTGCTGGGCCGATCCCGGGATGCTGTCCCCATCGAACGGATCCGAATTCAGATCGCCCGCGATGACGAACCTCTCACCATGGCTGAGTCCTCCCGTCCTGCCGGCGTCGTCGTAGATGTACCGCGCGGTCTTGCCGCCGGACACGTAGTCCGCCCAGAAGCGGATCTCGTCGTGGTTCCGCGTGCCGTTGCGGTCCTCTTCACCGTCGAAGGTCGGCGGTGTCGGATGGCTCACAAGGAAGTGGACGGTTTTGCCGTCGACGTCGATCGGTACATCGACGTGGTTCTTCGAGGAGAGCCGGAACACATCGAGCTCCGCATCCGTGTACCACGGCGTCCCGTCCGGGTACTCGGGCAGCAGGGCGCCGGGCATGTCCTTCCAGAGGAAGTGCTGGAACGTCCGGATGTTGGCGTCGTCGAACGGATACATCGAGTAGACGACGAAGGCGTACTGGCCTTCGAAGAAGCCGAACCCGAACGCGTCGTCCGGCCCACCGACCACGCCATCGTTGTTGAGATCGAACCCGGAGGGAATACCGGTGTTCGAGGGCGCCACGTAGCGGTAGGGATACACGATCGGATTGGCACCATTCTGCGAGATCGACAGGTAGTTGTTCTGGAACAACTCGGCCGCCTCGCCTTCGGCGTCGTAGTCGAACTCGTTGACCAGCAGCACGTCCGGTCGGTTGCGCTGGATGATCTCCGCGATCGTTGCGGGCTGCGGGCTACCGGGCGTGGACAGGTCGGTGACCAGATCGCCGGCATTGAAGCGGTTGAGCGACGCGTTGAACGTCGAGAACCGCACCGGCACGTCTGCGA
>JAHEEL010000007.1:0-16121 GCA_024640745.1 Actinomycetes bacterium | reverse complement strand
CCTTCTGGGCAAAGCGCCACGCCGTCTTGTAGTGGTCGATGGCCTTGTCCGGCTTGCTCCGTGCCAGGTCATCCAGAGCCCGGGCCATCTCCCGCTGGGCCTTCTCGATCCAACGCGCATTGCCGCCTGCCGCAATGGCATCGGCGATGGCGGTGGCGGCGAGCGTCTCGTCGGCATCGACAAGGGCCGCAATCACGGACCGTACGTCGGCCTTGGCCGGCCCACGGACCTTCATGAGATCCTTGACGGCCTTCTTCTCTTCGTCGAAGACCTTGAAGCCCTTGTCGGTGAGATGGGTGTCGTCCACCCAGTAGGCCGGATTGAGGCTGTCTTCGATGCTGTCGATCGCCTTGCTGATCCGCTTGTCGTCCTGCCGGTTGCCGGTCGGCAGCAGCGCCGCAAGCGTTCCCAGCGCGTGCACCTTTGCCTGCATCGGCGTGACCGTCAGTTCGAGACCGACGATCACCGGATCGTGGTCGGAGGATCGGAACGCGTTGGGTTCGTACAGCGCTTGCTGTGGCGGCTGCTTGAACGACGTGTCGTAGTCGAGAATGTCGGGCTCGTCGGCATTGATGTGCCAGATCGTGGTGCCCTTCACCTGGGGTGCCGCCGACCCGTTGGCCATGACGTAATCCAGATAGCCCCACTGTCCGCTGAACACGTACGAGTAGGCGTCCTCGCCAGTGTTCAGTGCCAGATCGGTGTAGCCGCGACCCGTGAGAACACCGATTGGGTCTTCCTTGTCATAGGAGTTGAGATCCCCGATGATCAGGAAGTCGGCATCGCCACTGCCGGTGGGATCGGTTCCGAGCCAGTCGGCGAGCATCCCCGCCGCCAGGGTTCTCGTCACGTTGCAGCTCCCTTGCTCCGGATCGTCGTCCCCGGCGCCGCACGCCGTACCCTTGGATTTCAAGTGGTTCACCGCCACGGTGAACACGCCGCCGTTGGCGTTGTCGAGGAACGACTGGGCCAGCGCAGCCCGGTTTCTGGGCGTCCCCGTGTTGTTCGGGTCGAGGAATGGACCCTCCAACACCGCATGATCGCCGTACGGGGTGACGCTTTCCGGCTGGTAGATCAGCGCCACGCGGATCGCATCCGGGCCAACCGGTCCGGTGACGATATTGGCGTAGGTTCCCGGTCCGGCCACTGCGTTGAGACCATCGACCAGGTCCTCGACGGCTACATCGGCTGCGTCGTTCTCGATCTCCATGAGTCCGACCACGTCGGCGTCGATCGCCGTGATCGCGCTGACGATCTTGGTTTTCTGCCTGGTGAACTCCTCCGGCGTGTTTGCACCGCGGCATTCCTGATCGCCGAGCGGCCCGCAGATCGACCCGGATGCGTCGTCGAGCGTCGTGAAGTAGTTCAGGACATTGAACGTGGCAACCTCGAGGTCACCGCCCACCGGAGCGGGCGATGCAGGTCGCTCGTTGACCACCAAGTACTCGCCACCGCCGCCGTAGTCGGGCGCGATCGTCGGCTGCACCCGGTAGAGACTGAACGCGTAGTCCATGACTCCCGTCACGTTGGCGACGGTATCGCCGCCGCGGAACAGGTTGGTGAGATCGAAGATGTGTCCGTTGGGATGGATCGCAGGATCGGGATTCTGGCTGCCGCGGCCATCATCGAGTGTGATCCGGCTCCGCGCGTTGAGGTCCGCCAGCGCCGCCGCCTCGGGAGAGCCCGGTGCATAGACGGCGGTCGGCTGCGCCGCCCGCGCGGTGGTCAGCACAATCTCATTGAAACGATCGAAGTTGAAGTACTCGCCGATCACGAGAGGCTGCGGCAACACCACCGACATGCCCTCGACGCGCTCGAAGTCCAGATTGTCGGTGATCGGCAACGTCACGGTTGACGCCATGACCGTCGTGTCCTTGGTCGGATCCACCGGGTCATTGACAACGACCGACGTCAGGTCCTGGATCCGTGTGAGTCCGAAGTACTCGGCGACGGTTCCGGCAACCTTCACGACATCGCCAATCGCTATGTCGTTGTCGTTGTCCCGTACGAAGATGCCCTCGGACGTCGCCGGATCGCCGTCGGCGTCGACATCCTCCTCCTGGACGTAATAGCCGTCGATGTCGTTGTCATACGTGGCGTTCGGGTAGTCGTCGCCCTCCTGGAAGTCGCCGACGACCACACCTTCGATGATGACCATCTCGCCGACCAGCGGACTCGAGAATCCGCTGCCCTGGATGTCGTGTATCGGTGTGATCACTTCGCCGGCCGGTACCGAGGTGAACGACCACGAGTAATCGGATTCCATGGCGTTGGGATCGCCGTCCTGATCGACGATCTGCGTCGCGGTCAACAGGACTGTGCACTCCTCAGCGTTGGCGAAGTCGATGTCCGGGTTCAGGGTGAAGACGGAGGGCCCCCCGCTCACCGCTGCGGTGTGCGCTCCGCTCGTGTCGCAGGAGATGGTGAACCACGGATCGGTCACCGTGACCGGCTCACTGAATGTGATGGTGATATCGGCGTCGATGGCGACACCCGTCTCCCCGGTCGCCGGATCGGTGCTCGAGACCGTTGGAGGTGTATCGACCACGGTCGCCGCATAGGTCCCGACTGGGAAGGGTGTTGCCGCCGTTGCGTTCGACGTCTCGCCATCGAGCGCGTTCGGGCCGCTGAAGTACCAATTGGCCAGGACGAAGGTCGATCCGTCCTGACCGGACCCATCAACGCGATACGCCCACCCATCAAGGTAATCCCAGGCCGTGCCGGTTCCGGACACATTGATATCACCAAAGGTGTCGACAACCACGCCGTTCTTGAAGAGCTCTATTGCGTCGTCGCCGTTGATGTTTGGCGCTGTTCCGTTGGTGTAGTCCGGGGCGAAGCCAAAGAACGAGGTGAAGGCGGTTGCCTCTGTGGCGACGTAGACAAACTCGCCGGCGGTTGCAGCGTCGCTCGGGAAAGTGAATTCCTCGCCGTCCGTTCCCCCGCCGTTGTTGGCCGAGCCGAAGCCGTAGAAGCTCAGGTCTGCGATGTCGTTCACAACATAGAACTCGACGGCCTTCGGGATGCCGCCGGTCAATGGTCCATCGATCACACCGGTGACGACGAGGTCACCGGTGGTCGCGGCAGCCGGTGCCGCGCCGAGCGGCAGGAGCGCCGCCACCATTCCCAGTACCAACAGCAGTGCGGTTCGCGAACGTCTCATGAAGCCCTCCTCGGCGTCTCGTTCCTATTCCCCAACGAAGAACAGCCCGTGCATCCGGCACGGACCGTCGGTGTGAACTAGCGATGGGTCGATACGGGTGTTCGGTGATGGGTCAACAAGCCCCCAAGCGTCACCTGCACGTGCGGATGCTGCGTGCAATTCGTGCTCCTTCTCGATCCAGCGCACGTGCAACCCTACTCACCGAAACCACGGTGTGTATTCGACTGACCGCTCTCCGCTGTCAGTTCCGAACCACGCTTTCGAACCCCGATTGCCGCGAAGATGGTTGCCGGGTGACCAGAAACCCATGGCACATATGGGCTAGTCCGCCGCGCACTTCGAGCATCCTCGAAGAAGGTCGCGATTCTCCACACAGAGGCGCGAAACATTGGCGCGATGATCCCCTTGATGCCCCCCGCCTGTGCGTGGTAACTAGTCCGTGGATCGACTGGGGCGTCGAGAGACTGGGGGAATGGGAATGGACCCGTTGGGGCATCCTGATCTGGTTCGTCTCGGGCGCTCCCTCCGAAACCGGCTTGACGACACCCTCGACGCGGAGCAGGCAGCGGCGCGCGCCGCCGCGAGGCGCCGCCGGACGCTCCGAGATCGGCTGCTCGACTCCGAAGACCGCAGGGAACACGTCGTGGTCACCACAGCCGACGGCCACATTCACCGCGGCGTCGTCGAAGCTGTTGGCGTCGACCACGTCGTCTTGGTCGACGACACCACCGAACGATTCGTCGCCACCTCCCACATCGTGACGGTTGAGGCTCGGTGATGGCGATCGGCGTGCGCGTTCGCGACCTCTCGATCCCTCGTCCGGACACGCGGACGCTGGTCGGCATCGGACTCGCCGCGGTAGCCGCGCTTCTCGTGCTCTGGCTCACACAGCCGACGCCATCGGTTCCGATTCTCGTGGCCGGGTCGGACCTCCCGGCGGGTACACCGCTGTCTGAGCTCGACATCTCGGTCCGACACACCGATGACGCGACCGGAATGGTGACGGGCGACTCACCGGGCGACCTCTCCGCATGGGTTCTGGCCGCGCCGCTCGCGGCGGGTGAGCCGCTGCTCCCCAGCCTGCTCCGACCCCCCGCCGTTCAGGGAGCCCCGGACCTCCTCGCCGTGGAAATCGATCAAGCTCACGCCGTTCTCGGCCGCATCGATCCCGGTGATCGTATCGACGTGTACGCCACCACGTCCCAAGCCGGAGGAACATCGGAGACACAGTTGATTGCGACGTCCGTGTTCGTCGTCGATGCGTCGATCACGGATTCGGCAGGGAGCGGCGAGCAGGTTCAGTTGCTGCTTGCCGTCGACGATGAGCTGGCGGCATCGCTCACAGCGGCCATGAACGTTGCCAGCCTCGACCTGGTGCGAGTCGGAGAATGAGCGTGCGAGTCGCAACGGTGCTGTCCGCTAGGGAATGGGAGCCCGGTCTCGTCTCGTACGCCCGGGAGACGGCCGAAGTCCTGATCGTACTGCGGGCATTCCAGCCCCACGAGATCGAGGAGCATGCTTCAGAAATCGATGTCGTCGTTGCCGGCGGAGAAGTGTCGTGGGTCACACCCGTTCAGATTGCCGCTTGGCAGCGAGCCGGTCTCGGCGTGCTCGGCATTCATCCGCTCGAAGACGGCCCCGCGGCTTCGATGCTCCGGGCCGCCGGCGCCGACGAGCTCCTTCCCGAGACCGCAGACGTGCGGACCATCGTCACTGCGATCCGGTTCATCGCCCCCGGCGCAGGCGCGATCGACCGATCCGGGACGGGCACCGTCACTGCCGTCACGGGCCCGCGCGGTGCCCCGGGGACTACCGAGGTGGCGATAGGACTGGCGTGGGAGTCCGGGCGGCACGCGTCAACCGTACTCATCGATCTCGATGTCGATGCCCCGTCCATCGCCATCCGCCTCGGACTTCCGCCGCGCCCCGACATCACCGACGCCGCCGACGAGGTCCGGGCAACTGGCCTCATCGATGCAACTGCCGTCCAACGAACGGGCCCGATCTCCGTGATCACCGGTTCGCATCGCATCGGCGAGGCACCGCTACGGCCGACGATGATCGAAGATCTCGTGGACGCTGCAACCATGGCATTCGACCGTGTGGTGGTGGATCTCGGCACGAGCGAACCGAACAACCCGCTCCTGAAGCGATCGGACACCGCGGTTCTCGTTGCCGACGCGAGCGCTGTCGGCGTGGTGCGAGCAGCCCATGTGGTTGCAGCCTGGGCCGGGCCTCCTCCGACGATCGTCCTGAACCGCGTCGCACCCCGCTCCCAGGCAGATGTGGTCACAGCGGCGCGCGAGTGGACCGGGATCGAGCCGTCCGCCGTGATTCCCGAAAGGCAATCCATTCGCGCCGCCTCGCTCACCGCACGCCGGCCGGATGCGCGCCTGCGGAAGCCGCTCTCGCATCTCGGATCGAGACTATGACGCTCACCGGATCGCCGCAGCGTCTGGGATTCCTCGGGGAGCTCCTCAGCGATCCCACGGTTGAGGAGATCATCGTCATCGGCGGCCACCGGACCTTCGTGGTCAGGAACGGCATCAAGGAGCTGGTGCCGATCATCGCCGACACGCCAACGCTCCGCCGATTTGCGGATCAGCTGCTCGCCGGAACGGGCCGCCGGCTGGACTTGTCGTCGCCCATCGTCTCCGCCCAGCTGGCGGACGGCTCCCGCGTCCACATAACGGGCCCACCGGTTACCCATCCCGATCGGCTGAACATCCAAATCAGGAAGTTCGTGGTCACCGCGACCGGACTCGACGAACTCGTCGATCGCGACACGCTCACGCCGGCATCCGCCGCCCTGCTGCGCCGCGCGATGCACCAGGACCTCTCCGTGGTGGTTGCCGGCGCTCCCGGGGCCGGCAAGACGACCCTCGTCAACTGCCTGCTTCGCGAGGTGCCACCCGATCGGCGGGTCGTCACGTGCGAAGAGGTATTCGAGATCGACGCCGATCTGCCGGACATGACCCAGATGCAGACCCGAGAAGCCGGCCTGGACGGCGGAGCCGAGATCACGCTTCGCGACCTCGTGCGAGAGGCACTCCGACAGCGCCCCGACCGGATCGTGGTGGGCGAAGTCCGCGGTCCCGAGGCCCTCGACATGCTCATGGCCCTCAACGCCGGTTGCTCCGGCATCGCAACCCTCCACGCCAACTCCGCGCGCGACGCTCTTGAAAAGCTCGTTTCATACAGCGTCCTCGCCGGCCAGAACGTGGCCATCCCGTTCGTCCGAAGGACGGTCGCAGCTGTCGTTGATCTCGTCGTCTTCCTCCGCCGAACAGGCCGCGCACGGAGCGTCGAGGAGATCGCCTACGTCCCCGAGCAGCTCTCCGGAGAGGTCTTCACGCTCCAGCCGCTCTTCGAGATGGCGCCGTCCGGCCTCCGGTGGACCGGCACCAGCCCCGACGACCATCGCCTCGAATCGGGAACGTGGTCGCCGTGAGGGGGCTAGCGGCACTGATCGCCGGAGCAGCCGCATGGATTGTGGTCGGTCGATGGACTCCCCGCATTCGAGTCCCCAGCCTCGACCCGCCGTCACCGTTGGTATTCCCCGCGTCTGCTGCAACGGGAACGGTGGCCGGGCTGCTGGCCCTCGGCCTTCTCGCGGTGCCGGCTGCCGCTCTCGCGATCGGACTCCTGACAGCCGCCGTACCGGTCACGATCGACAATGCCCGTCGGCGAAGGGAACGGGAAGCGATCGCCGAAGCATGGCCCGACTTCCTTGCCTTGATGAGCGGCCGGATCTCGGCCGGCGCGACGCTTCCCGACGCATTCATCGCCGGCGTCCGCCGCACGTCCGGACCGCTCGGTACGGCTGCCAAGCCGGTCGAGGAGTCGGTCGCGTTCGGAGATGGGTTCGTCCCGGCGCTCCTGCGGCTGCGCTCCGAACTGGACGATCCGACGTCAGATCGCGTTCTGGCGACGCTCATCTTCGCTCAGCAGTCAGGCGGACAGCGTGTCGGTGCCGTGATCTCGTCGCTCGGTGTGTCAATCTCGGAAGAGCTCCGAATCCGTCGCGCGCATTCCGCGGCGCTCACCGAGCAACGGCTGACCGCAGCCGTGGCGCTCGCAGCGCCCTGGATCCTGCTCGCCCTGACGATCTCAACCAATCCGCAAGCAGCGGCGGCCTACCGGACCTCAACCGGTTCCTTGATCATCGCCATCGGATTCGCGCTGACCGCGTTCGGCTTCCTAGCCGCCAGGCGTTCCGCACGCCTCTCCCGGTCCCCGAGGGTGATGCAATGAGCGTGATCCTCGCGCTCATGGTCGGAACGGGAATCGTGATGATCACAACAGCCCCGCGTTCCCTCCGGCTGGCCGATCGGGTCGGCCGATACCTTCGACCCGAGCACTCTCCAGGCCGTGCAAAGGAAGAGCGGGGGGACTCCCAGCCGGTAGCCGACGCGGGCCTGGGATGGTCGAGCAGCGAGCTACTGATCCGACGCATCGCTGCAGCCGTGGGAGGAGCCGTCATTGGCCTGATGTTGGCGCAGGGGGATCTCTTCGTCGAAGGCCCGGAGCGCGCAACGCTTCCCCTTGCGGCACTGGGAGCGGCTGCCGGGTGGTTGCTCTTCGGCATGTGGCTCTCCACGAGACGCCAGCGACGCGCACGACAGCTGCGCTTCGAGCTTCCTGTCGTGACCGACGCAGTGGCGCTGCACATCGTCGCGGGAGAGTCGGTCGCCACCGCCGTCGAACGCTTCACAAACCAGTCAAACGGTGTTGCGTCCCAGGAGTTCAACGTGGCGCTCGAGGAGGTGTCGGATGGGCACGGCATTGCCGAGGCGCTCCAGCGCAATGCGCGCCGGACGGCTGATCCCGAGGCGGCCCGCCTCTACACCCTTCTTGCGCATGCGCACGACACAGGAGGGCGCCTCGGTGACGCCCTCACCCAGCTCGGTGCCGACTATCGCGCGGCGCTCACGAGGGACCTCACCTCGGAGGGTGGACGTCGGGCGCTCGCCACCTACGGCCCGGTCCTCGCGCTCATGGTTCCGGTCACGCTTCTGTTCCTGCTGTACCCGACACTCGCCGGCCTACGAAGCCTGGCCGGCGGTCCGTGAGAGAGGGGGTGAACATGTGGAACGAAGAACGAGGTTCAACCACCGTGGAGTGGTTGGGACTGGCAACCATCGCCGTGCTCGTCATCGCCTTGCTGCTGCCGCAGGTGCGCAGCGCGACAGCAGATGTCTGGTCGAGCATCGTGTCACAGATGACCGGCTTCTTCTCGTAGATGATGGATCGACCATCGTGGAATCGCTCGTCGCCACCGCATTCGTATTCGTCCTCATCGCGATGATCGTCCAGGTTGCGTTTGTTGTCGTCGCTCGCGACGCGGCACAGACCGCGGTAACGGCGGCGGCGCGACGCTCTGGGCGGCCGAACGCCGATCTCGACGCCGAACGCATCCGCCTCGCCGACGATGTTGCGGCGATCGTCCCAGGTGCCACAGAGGTCACGGCGTCCATTGACGTTGGACGCGCAGAGGCGACGGCCCGAGTTTCGATCCGTTGGGCGCCACCCGGCCCAGACCTCATCCCGATCACGCTCCACGCGGACGCGAGTGCACCGCTGGTGGTCCCACCATGATCGACCAGCGTGGAGCCGCGCTGATCAGCACCCTTGCGATCGGGTTCGTGTTCGTCCTCTTCGTTGCGCAGGCGCTGATCACGCTCGGACGCCTCAGCGCAGGCGCCGCCGACGTCACGGAGGCGGCTTCATACGCGGCACAGTACGGCGCAAGATACGGCAGTGCTGAGGACGCGAGTCGCGTTGCGCGCGACCTCGTGCCCAATGCCGTTGTTGTAGCCGTCGAGCACGAGACGGATCTCTCCATTGAGATCTCGATCGAAGTCCCGCTCGTCGGTCCCGAGAACAGTCCACTACGGCGCACAGTGACCGGCCGGGCGACGGCGGCGTACAGCCCCTATCGGAGTCGACCGTGAGCGAACGCGGCTCCATGCTCCCCTACCTCGGCGCCCTCTTCTTCGTCGGCTTCGTCGTCGTCGGTCTCGCACTCGATACGGCGTTGCTGGCGGCGACCTATCAGGAAGCGGCGTTCGCCGCAGACGCGGGCGCCGAAGCCGGCGCAGCTCGGCTCGAGGCGGATTCGGCGTACGACGGCGGGCTGCAGCTCGATCGATCGGCCGCGATCGACGCGGCCGTTTCGGCCGCTAGTTCTGCGCGAGCGCGAACCGGACGGACGGCCAGCGCATCGACCGACGGCATCAGCGTGTGCGTCGTGGTCACCGACCGCTACGTTCCCCGCATTCTCGGCGCGATCGGGATCGGGGCGGAGGGCATCAGCGTTCGGGCGTGTGCCACACCGGGGAAGGGCTAGCGGCTAGGAGACGGCCGGGAGCTCCGACGGCTTGCCGTACCTGCGGCGGAACAGCACGTAGGCAACGAGTCCGGCGGGGATCGGGAGCCAGAACTGGAACAGGCGGTAGGCCAAGGTGGCGAGCAGGGCGTCACCGGCGGGGATGCCGGCAAGGGTGAGCATGCCGACCAGACCGGCTTCGACGAACCCCAGCCCGCCCGGCGTGATTGGAATCATGCCGAGTACGGCGGCGCCGGCGAACGCCAGCAGAATGAGACTCGGATTCGGGTCCGCTCCGACGGCAACCAGGGCAACGACCAGTGTCGCGTAGTCGAGGAGCCAGTTGGACACTGCGACACCGAGCGCCTTCTGCCAACGCTTGCCCAACGCGGCGACCACTTCGTCGCGCCGAGCGATGATCTCGTCGGCGGTGAGCGACCAGTCCTTCTTGAAGAGTCGGGCGGCCCACGCGACCACCCGTTGCACCACCCACCCGACGGCGTAGAGCGGCCGATCGAAGCGCACGACGATCACCGTGGCTGAGAACATGGCGATGAACAGGATGGTCCCTGCGATCGCCACCGGCAGCATGCCGTCCGGAATCGGAACCGTGACGAGAGCGATGACGAGGGCGACGGCCGGGAGGGCGAGCAGCACGAGGTTCGAGAGGATGCCGACGGCGGCGAGTGCCGCAAGGGCCGTGCCCATCGGAACGCCGGAAACCGCGAGCATCTGGAAGTAGAAGGCGCCGCCGGCAACCACGCCGCCGGGGATGACCTTCACGGCGGCGTTCGACGCCAGCTGCGAGGTTGCGGCGACGAACCAGGAGATGCCGGGTGCCGCGATTCGCGTCAGCGCCCACAGCGATATGAAGGCCCCCGTCTCCAACAGGGCCATGAGCAGGAACCAGCGCCACTTCACGTGCTCGAGGAGGGGGGCGCTCGCTGCGAGCTCGAGCAGCGTCGGGAGGAAGAAGTAGATCGAGATACCGAAGAGCAGCAAGAAGAATCCGCGCAAGGCGAGCTTGCCCCACGGAGCGGATGAACCCTTCGCTTCCTTGGTTGTCTCAGACATGGCGGTTGGCCCCCAAGGGACCCAAATCTAGCGAGTGGGCCGACCAAGCCCGCGATCGAATCGCGCGAAGGATCTACGAGTCGAGCGCGGCCGAGACCCGAAACGATCGTCCGGCATCGACCATCCGATCGTCCAGCAGCTCGATGTCACTGCTTCGAGGACCGGCGTACGCGAGCAGGAGCAACGCGGCGGCGGCCACGCCCAGGAACACCTCCGTTGTGCCGGCGGCAAAGACGAACGCGAACGCGAGCAGCGCCGGCGTCACAGCAAACGCGCACGAGAGCACCATCCTGCGCAGATACGCAACTCGGATCTCATCGTTCGAGTCGAGGGACAGGATTGCCTCGGCCCCAACCCACCGGATCCAGAAGACGCCGGCGAAGTCGACGACCGCTGCGAGAACCACGACCACGGTGAACCACACTGCGCTGCCGTCGGGCTGGGAGGGCGCCACGACCACGACCAACGCTATTGCCGCGACGACGGGTGCTACGAAGAGTGCCCAGATCCACCGCAGCCGCCGTGTGCCGCGACGGTCGATATCAGGGAACGACACCGAGCTCCCGTCCGACGGCAGCGAACGCTGTTGCGCCGTCTTCGAGATCCCGCTCCGAGTGTGCAGCCGAGATCATGACCCGGATCCGGGCCTTGCCGCGGGGCACCGTGGGGAAGGAGATGGCCTGGGCGAACACCGCCCGGTCTTCCAGCAACCGGCGCGAGAACTCGCGCGCCAGGTGCTCCTCCCCCAGCATGACCGGCGTGATCGGTGTATCGCTCGAACCGAGGTCGAAGCCGTACGAGGTCATCATCGCCTTGAACACGGCCGCGTTCGACCACAGGCGGTCGACCAACTCGGTCGAGGCATCGAGGATGCCGACAGCGGCGAGGCACGCGGCCACATCGGGGGGTGTGACGGCCGACGAGAACAGAAACGGGCGGCCGCGTTGACGGAGCCATTCGATCAGCTCGTTCGAGCCCGCAACGTAGCCGCCGACGGCGCCGAAGGCCTTCGACATCGTCCCAACCTCTACATCGACCCTCCCGTGGAGGCCGAAGTGGTCGACGATGCCACGGCCGCCTCGGCCGACGACCCCTTCGCCGTGGGCGTCGTCGACCATCACCATCGCGTCGAACTCATCGGCGGCGTCGACGATCCGGTCGAGCGGTGCGAGATCGCCGTCCATCGAGAACACGCCGTCAGTGATCGTCAGGATTCGGTTGGCGCCCTCAGCGCGCGCCTCGGCCAGTCGCTCCCGCAATGCCGCGACATCGTTGTGGGGGTAGATCTTCCTGGCCGCCTTTGCGAGCCGGACCCCGTCGACGATCGAGGCATGGTTCAGCTCGTCGGAGATGATGACGTCGCCGGCGCCGACCAATGCCGGAATGACCGCAAGGTTCGCAACGAATCCGGACTGGAACGAGATGGTGGCATCGACGCCCTTGAATCGGGCAAGCGCCGATTCGAGCTCGGTATGGAGGATCATCGTCCCCGCAATCGTGCGCACCGCTCCCGGCCCGACGCCGTAGCGGGCCAGCGCTCCCTTCGCCGCCTCGACGAGCCGGGCATCGTTGGCGAGGCCCAGGTAGTTGTTCGAGCAGAAGTTGAGGACTTCGCGTCCATCCACCGTCAGGTGGGCGCCCTGCGGTCCCTCGATGGTGCGGATCGTGTTGTAGAGGCCTTGATCCTTGAGCGCCTGCACCTCATCCCGGATGAATGCCGTCTTGTCGGTCATCGCGCCTCCATCAACTCAGCGGACCGTCTGCGTAGGAGGGGTCCGGGAACATCACGACCTTGCCGCACTCTCCCGACTGCATCAACTCGAATGCCTTCGCGTAGTCGTCGAGGTCGAAACGGTGGGTCACCACCGGAGCCAGGTCGACCGCGCCGGATCGGATCAGACCTCGCATCTCGAGCCAGGTCTGCCAGAGGCGCCGTCCCACGACGCCGTAAACGGTGGCTCCCTTGAAGATGATGTTGTCGTCGAGATCGAAAGGGAATGCATCGGAGGTCAAACCGAGGAGCGCCGCTTCCCCTCCGGGTTTGAGGGCGGCGAACCCGGCCTCCAGCGCCGACGATGCCCCCGACATCTCGAGTAACACGTCGACCCCCTCACCATCGGTGATCTCGGCGATCCGCTCGTTGATGTTGTCGCGAGCCGGGTTGAGGGTCACGTCGGCACCCATCACGGCGGCGAGCTCGAGCCGGTAGTCGGACACATCGGTGGCATACACGGCGCGGGCCCCGAGCGCCTTGGCGACGGCCATCGTCATGACGCCGACGGGACCCGAGCCCGTGACGAGCACTTTGCGGCCGGCGATGTTGGGGATCGTTGCCGTGTGAACCGCGTTGCCGAAGTTCTCCTGGAGAGATGCGATCGACAGCGGCATGTCCGGCGGATCGGGCCAAGCGTTCTGAGCGGGGACCGCCACATACTCGGCGTAGGCGCCGTCGCGGTGCACGCCGAGGATCGCGGTGTTTGGGCAGAGATGACCCTGTCCGGTGCGACACCAAGCGCAGGAGTTGCAGACCACGTGCGACTCGACCGAGACGAGCCGACCGATTTCTGGTTCGCTGACGTTTGCGCCGCGGTCAACCACCACGCCGGTCAGCTCGTGGCCGACGGTGATCGGCGGTACGACGTGGTCGGCCGCCCACGGATTCCACTCATAGATATGCAGATCCGTGCCGCAGATCGAGGTAGCGCGCACTTCGACGAGGACCTCGTCCGGCCCGACCTCTGGAATCGGCACGTCGACCATTACGAATCCGGGACCGGGCTCCAGCTTTCGAAGTGCACGCATGGCGCACAGGCTATTACGAAGACGCGCCGCCCGCCCATCTCGTGAACAGCAGGCCAAAGGTCCCGTACACGACGAAACCAATCGCCAGCGGAACAACCGTGCCGTTGTAGGTCTGGTCGAGGAGGAATCCGAACACGGCCCCGCCGGTCAGCGAGAGGGTACCGACCACCGCCGCCGCCATGCCGGCGACGGGTCCCATCGGCTGCATCGCGAGCGCGTTGAGGTTCGGGCTCAACACCGAGTAGGCCCCAAGCGTGACGGCGAGTGCGACCACGAACAGGCCAAACGGCGGCACACCGGCGGTGGCCAGTCCAAGAACAGCCAAGCCGATCGATAGCCCGATGAAGAGACGAAACGCTGATCGCACAAGCGGCACGAGACCGAACCGGCCGACGAACCAGGCGTTGGAGAGCATCGCCGCTCCCATGACCGCGGCCGTGCCGCCGAAGATGATCGGGAACAGCGAAGGACGGTCGTAGATCTCGGAGATGATGAGTTCCGAGGTCGAGAGGTACGACACGAACGCGCCGAAAGCGAACGCCATCGCAACGGTGTACCCGATCGTCACACGACTCGTGGCAACGACCTTCGCCGCCCGCGCGAGGGCGGCCGGGCCGGCCCCCATCCGGTTCGCCGGGTCCAGGGTCTCCGGCAGCCGGAGCGACCACAGCGCAAGCACGACGCCGAAGCCCGCCACGACGACGAACAGCACGCGCCACGACGCGAACTCGAGGATGGCCGCGCCGATGCTCGGGGCGATGACCGGAACGAGCACGAACACGGCCATGATGAACGACATCGCCCGCGCCATCCGGTCGCCTTCGAAGATGTCGCGGACCACCGACAGGCTGATCACTCGCGGTCCCGCCGCGCCAACTCCCCAGACGAATCGGGCCGCGATCAAGAGTCCAAGCGAGGGAGCGAGCGCTGCGGTAAGCGCCCCGAACACATAGATCGCGAGGCCGAGATAGAGGGTCGGTTTGCGCCCCCACCGGTCGGCGAGGGGGCCATACACCAACTGTGCCGCGGCGAGACCGAGAAAGAAGGCCGTGACGGTCGCCCCGACCTGCGTCGAGTCTGCGGGCAGTCCGAAATCGTCGCGCATCCGACCGAAGGCGGGGAGCATGATGTCGATCGAGATCGCCGTCGAAGCCATGAGCATCGAGACCATGGCCGTGAACTCGGCCCGACGGAGCCCGGCCGGGCGCGCACGTTGGGTTGGTGAAACAGACATGATTCCAGTGGCTCCGAAGGAATCCTCCAGCATACGGTCGGGCAGCGCCCACCAAGACTGCAGTCCCCCTATGCCCGGACGACTCGTGTAGGGTGAAGTGAGGGCGCCGGGCAGCGCCCTGAGGAAGGCATCAGGATGGTCTACGGGCAGCTGGCACCCGGGAATCGTGTTCGTCGCGATCTTCTCGACCTGCGCAGGACGGCGGTTGCGCTCGCCGTGGCGCTCCTTGCGCTGAACATCCTCGACATCGTTGCCACAGAACTCATCGTTGGCAGTCTCGGTGCCGTCGAGGTCAATCCCGTCATGGCCCCGCTCGTCGGCACGCCATGGGCCGCCATCCTGAAGATCGCGATCCCGGTCTGCGTGATTGCACTCGCCACGCGGGTGACCTCCCAGCGCATGGTCGGGTTCCTCAGGGTCGCCGTCGCGCTCTACCTGGTCGTGACGCTCTCGCTGGTTGGGCAAATCGCGTACGCGCTCGTATAGCCGCAGCAGCGCACGAATTCGGTTGCTCGCGCAGAGACGTATCTCGACTATGGGCAATCAGCCGCCGATCCACTCGTATGGTCAAGGACGACGGTTCAGGCGGTCGCGTGCTGCGGACGGGTGACCGTCGAGGTCATCCGCAGGAAGACCAGCAGCACCGGAACGAGGTAGGCGGCATACGCGATCGCCATGAGCAGCGACGGCCGCGGCGTCCAGCCGAACAGGCTCCCGAGGAATGCCCCGAGGGTGCTGTCGGCGGGGTCGAGCAGCCCGAAATCCCACACGTGCTCGCGGACCGTCGGGAAGAGGCCGGCTTCCTGGAATTCGTGGACACCCTTCGATACCAATCCTGCGGCAAACAGGATGATGAGCACGCCGGTGAGACGGAAGAACGCACGCAGGTCGATCGAGGCGCTACCCAGGTAGAAGCCCACGCCGATGGCGGCGGCGAGCAGGAGACCGGCAAGACCGCCCAGCAACTGCCAGGCGGACGCATCCGCTCCAACGGTCGTGGAGATGATGAACAGGGCCGATTCGACACCTTCCCGAAGTACGGCAACGAATGCAACCATCGCAAGCGCGGTCGCCCCACCGGCCGCGAGTGCGGCATCGACCTGGTCGTGCATCTGCGACCGGAGGTGCCGTGCCCGTTGACCCATCCAGAAGACCATCCAGGTGAGGAGGCCGGCGGCCACGAACGCGACCAGCCCTTCCGTGACCTCTTCGGCGAATCCCTCGAGATCCCCGACCGTGTTCCACAAGACGATCCCGACCCCGAGCGAAACCAGCGCGGCAGCGATCGTCCCGGCCCACACCCATCGACCGTCAGCGCGCCGATCGATCCGGTGGAGATAGCCGAGCAGCAGCGCAACGATGATCGCCGCTTCGACCCCTTCTCGGAGCATGACGAGAAACGCGGCCAACGTTCGACTCCCATCTTCGCCAACGAGCTTTCCACTATGACCGTAGTGTAAATAGGGGAGCTAGGCACGACCAACCGGTCGCGGGCCGCCTGCCTACGATTCCGGCATGGC
>JAHEEL010000260.1 GCA_024640745.1 Actinomycetes bacterium | reverse complement strand
GCCCGCACTAGCCGGCCGACCTCCGCGATCCTGGTGCGATTCGCCAACGACGTGCCTCCGAACTTGAGCACCCTCATGCCGCACCTCCCGCACACAGCGCCACCACATTGCGCGATTCCACGGCATCGCGAAAGGATCGCACTCTCGCCTCGAGTTCCGCGGCCTCGATCAGAAAACCATCGTGTCCGTGCGGCGAGTGGAGCGTGTGAAGCTCGGCTCCGGGGATCAGCCGCGCCAGCTCGTGCTGCTCCGACGGCGGGTAGAGGCCGTCCGAATCGACCGAGACCACGAGCGCCGGAAAGTCGATCGCCTCAAGGGCCCGCTCCACGCCGCCGCGATTTCGGCCGACGTCGTGGCGATCCATCGCCCGCGTGAGGGTGACGTAGGCGTTGGCGTCGAACCTTTCGACGAGCTCGCCACCGTGATGGCGCAGCCAGTCGCAGATCTGAAAGTCGCCGCCCGGCCGAGCGGTCCGGCCGAAACGGTCCTCGAAGCTGGCGGGCGCCCGGTAGCAGCACATCGCCATCATTCGCGCCGCCGCCAGACCCGAAGCGGGCGGGTTCTCCGGTCGGTAGCGTCCGCCGCGCCACAACGGGTCGGCGGCAATGGCGGCACGCTGGGCCTCCGACTGGGCGATACACCACGCCGAGTGGCGGGCCGAGGCGGCGATCGTCACCACCGAGGCGACCCTCGAGTCCAACAGCGCCCATTCCAGGGCCTGCATGCCGCCGAGAGATCCGCCGATCACCAACCGGATGCGCCGCACACCGAGCGTATCGAGCAGCCGTCGCTGCACGGAGACCATGTCGCGAATCGTGATCGGAGGAAAGTCGGGCCCCCACCTCGCATCCTTCTCACCCCGTGGCGACGTCGGGCCGGTGGTGCCGTAGCAGCTGCCGAGGATGTTGGCGCACACGATGAAATCGCGTTCCGGATCAAGGGCCCTCCCGGGTCCGATCAGATCACCCCACCACAGGTCGGCATCGGCCGAACCGGTGAGGGCGTGGCAGATCACGACCGCGTTGTCACCGGCCGGCGACAACCGCCCCCAGGTGCGATAGGCCACCGTCACCCGCTCCAGGGAGGCGCCGCATTCGAGATTCACCGGTTCTTCGAGAGTGATCCAGCGGGGCACGTCGGGCGTCAGGCGATGCGTGCACATGCCGTCACCTCCCGCACCGACTCGAAGGACCGCGCGAAGTCACGGCGGATGTCGTCGATGTGTTCGAAACCCACCGAAACCCGGATCAGATCGGGGCCCACCCCGGAGGCGGTCCGTTCGGAGTCGGTCATCTGCTGGTGTGTCGTGCTGGCCGGGTGAATCACCAGGGTCTTGGCGTCACCGACGTTGGCGAGGTGGGAAGCCAGCTCGACGCCGTCGATGAAGGTCCGGCCTGCCTCGACACCGCCACGGATCCCGAAGGTGAGAACGCAGCCGAAGCCGTTTCTGAGGTAGCGCGCCGCCCGGGCGTGCGAGGGGTGGTGTTCGAGACCGGGGTAGGAGACCCAGCTCACGTCCGGGTGGTCGTCCAGCCACCGCGCCAGGGAGAGGGCGTTGTCGGCCTGCCGCTGCACTCTGAGCGACAGGGTCTCCAGACCCTGGAGCAGGAGGAAGGCGTTGAAGGGGCTCTGACACGGTCCGAGGTCGCGCAGACCTTCGACCCGGGCCCGGACAGCAAAGGCGATGTTGCCGAAGGGGCTCGAGGGGCCGAAGGCGTCGGCAAAAACCAGCCCGTGGTAGCCGGGTGATGGCTCGGTGAAGGAGGGGAACTTGCCGCTTCTCCAGTCGAAGCGGCCGGAATCCACGATCACCCCGCCGATCGAGGTGCCGTGGCCGCCGATCCACTTGGTGGCGGACTGGACGACGATGTCGGCGCCGTGATCGATCGGCCGGCAGATGTAGCCGCAGCAGCCGAAGGTGTTGTCCACCACCAGGGGGATGCCGTGGGCGTGGGCGAGGTCGGAGAGGCCCCGAAGATCGGGGATGACGAAGCGCGGGTTGGCGATGGACTCGACGTAGAGCGCCCTGGTGTTTTCTCGGATCGCCGGCGCGAAGGCCGCCGCGTCATCGCCCTCGACAAAGGTGACGTCGATGCCGAGCCGGGGCAGTGCGATCTTGAGCTGGTTGTAGGTGCCGCCGTAGAGGTTGGAGGCGGC
>JAHEEL010000118.1 GCA_024640745.1 Actinomycetes bacterium | reverse complement strand
ACTGCCTGTATGCCGATGCCTCCCGCCACGAAGAAGGCGCCTACCACCGCGAGAGCGGCCATGAGCCGAGCTGCGGTCACTCGCTTCACGTCGATCGTTCCGCTTCCCCGGTCCGTCGGGGTGGCAACCGGTGAAGCGGGAATGATCAGGAGGCTCGCGATCACGGAGACAGCGAGCGTGGCCCAGTCCCCGCCACCGGGCGTACCCCAGGCGAGCCCGCTACCAGAGGCGACGGCGACGGCGGCGAACGCGGCAACGGCGGCGACGGCGATCGCGGCCGACCGGACCGCCGAGCGATCCGTGATGAACAGGGCGGCGACGATGAGGGCCAGACCCACGACGCCGATCGACTGGCTTCCGAGGAGTCCCGATAGCCCGATCAAGACAAGGACGTCGAGGGGTCGAAGGTCGGTGCCGACGGTACCGGCCGTGATGCGGGTCGCGAGGAGAACGGCGGCGCTCACGAGGAGGGAAGCTTCGCCGGCTGCGAGCAGCAGCACGAATGCCGCCGGCATCGCGAATGCAGCGGACGCAGGATGGTCGGGATCGAGTTCGCGGGCGATGGCCCACGAGAGAAACACGGCCATCGCCGCTCCCAGCGGTCCGAATCCGAGGTCTGCGCCGAGGAGCAGTGCGACGGCTGCAACTGCGGCTGCCAACACCGCCCCGGCGAGCGCTAGGCGGTTGGAGGGGTAGCGAGGATCGACGACACGTTGCAGGGAGGTGAGACGGTAGGGGTTGAGCGCGGAGATGGTCGGCGTCATGTCGAGTGATCTTCGTTGCCAACGGGGCAGGTGGATGTGCCACCATGGCTCGTCAGTAGACCAGGTCTCCTCGGAGAAACGCTCTTGTCTCCGGTTGCTTCGGGTCCGTGAAGAACTGCTCGGTTTCCCCGATCTCGACGACGCGGCCGGAGATCATCAGTGCGGTTCGGTCCGCCAGGCGTTTGGCCTGGAAGGGATCGTGCGTGACAACAACCGTGGTCATACCGCGCCGGTCGGTGTCGGAGCGAACCATATGCTCGATGAGGCCGACGTTGTAGGGATCGAGGTTGCCGGTCGGCTCGTCGAGCAGGAGGACCGAGGGTTCCACAACGAGGGCTCGCGCCAGCGCAACGCGTTGCGCTTCGCCGGCCGAGAGCGTCCTGATCGGGGCATCGGTGAGATCCGCAAGCCCCAAGCGGTCGAGCCACTGGTCGATCAGCGCGTCACCCGATGCGCCACCGCGAATGCGCTGGGCGATCCGGATGTTCGCCGACACGCTTCGGCGAAGCAGCATCGGGCGTTGGAATACCGTTGTCACCTCACGTCGCACGCTGAGCGGAACGTCGCCGTCGTAGGCGGAGCCGCGGTATTCGATGTGCCCGATCGTGGGTGTCTCGAGGAAGTTGAGCAGGCGCAACAGGGTACTCTTCCCTGCCCCACTCGGACCGACGATGCCGAGAATCTCACCTTCGAGGATGCTCAGATGAGCAATGTCGACGACGCATCGCTCGCCGTAGACGTGCTGCACCCCGGAGAGGCGGTAGGTGGTCGTCATGGCCCGCCCTGACGGAGTTGAAGCCGGTAGAAGACGAAGTTCGTGATGAACGCCAGGGCGAGCAGGATGATGCCGAGGGCGAGCGCAAGCGCGAAGTTGCCTTTGCGCGTCTCGAGCACGATGGCGGTGGTCAACACGCGCGTCTCTCCCTCGATGTTGCCACCGACGAGCATCACGGCGCCCACCTCAGAGATGATGCTTCCGTAGGCCGCAACGACTGCCGCCGTCACCCCGATGCGCGACTCCACAAGCGTTGTCAGGGCGATCTGCCTTCGGGTGGCGCCGAGCGCTCGCATCTGAACGGGAAGATCGGGATCAACGGCCTGAACCGCAGCCATCGTGAGCCCGACGACGAGTGGCAAGGCGATGATGGTCTGGGCCACGATCATGCCGCTCGGTGTGAAGAGCCATTCGAGGCTCCCCATCGGCCCCTGGTTCGACAGGAGCAAGTAGGTGAAGAGGCCGACGACGACGGGCGGGAGCCCCATGCCCGTGTAGATCAATGGGACGAGGACGCTGCGACCGGGGATTCGACGGGCGAGGCCAAGTGCTGCGCCGATCGGGATGCCGAGCACCAAGGCGATGGCAAGCGCGATGAGGGTGACCTGAAGCGTGAGGCCCACGATCTCGAGGAGCGCCGGTTCGAACTCGAGAAGCAGTTGAACGGCCTCGCCGAATCCACGCGCGAGGGTTTCCATCGGTCAGCCCTGCGCCGGAAGGGGGTAGCTGGTCGGTGGCTGATCTACCGAGATCTCCATGCCTCCGAGTCCGGGTAGAACAACGGCTGGCCGAACGCATCGACACCGAAGGCGCCGATCGCTTCCTGCGTGTCGACCGACGTGATCCACGCGACGAATTCCGCTGCACCGTCGACGTTGATTCCGCCCTTGTCGGGATTCACCGGAATCACCCCGTACGGGTTGAGCAGCGCAGGATCGACGTTCTGGTCGATCGAGGCACCGCCAATCATCACGGCAAGCGCGGGGAGGCGCTCACTCTGTGACAGGAATGTGCCGCGATCGGTGAGGGTGTAGGCAGCACTCTCGTTCGCGAAGTTGAGGGTCTCCCCCATGCCCTGGCCGAGCGATTTGTACCAACCCGAGTTGGGATCCGGCGTGATCCCCGTCTCGGCCCACAACGCCATCTCCTTCGAGTGGGTCCCGCTGTCGTCGCCGCGCGACGCGAACGTTGCCTCGGCTCCGGCGATCGACCTAAAGCCATCGGTGGCGAGCGACAAACGAGCGATCCCCGCCGGATCGTCGGTGGGCCCAACAACGATGAAGTCGTTGAACATCACGTCGGAGCGTTCGGTACCGTGACCCTCGGCCACGAATGCATCCTCTCTCGCCCGGGCGTGGACGAGAATCACATCGGCATCGCCCGCCTGCCCCAACTCGATGGCCTGGCCGGTGCCGACGGCCACAACGTCGACACGCGTGTCGAACTCTTCCTCGAACGCAGGCAGGATCGAGTCGAGCAGGCCGGAGTCGTTGGTGCTCGTCGTCGTGGCGAGGCGCAGCACGTGGACCTCGGAGGCGTCGTCTCCCGAACACGACGTAGCAACGAGACCAACGACCACGAACAGCCAGATTCGAAGGCGCACGGTCTTCCTTCCTACGTAATGACGGGGCATCATAACGGTACCGGCACCGCCGGAGTCGAAGCAGGATCAGTGCTCCGATGGTGGGTCGAAAACTTCTTCGTAGATCGCGTTCAATGCGACGTCGGCGCGCTCGCAGAACGTGCGCATGCGCTCCACGTGGTGGTGGCCGGCGGGGGTGAGTCGGGCGCCGCCACCGCTCACACCGCCCGTCGTGGTCGTGAGGAGCAGCTCGCCGAGGCGCTCCTCCATCTCGTGGATCTTCTGCCACGCCACTCGGTAGGGCACCCCCATCGCCTGCGCTCCCGCCGTGATCGACCCATGTTCGTCTACGGCTGCGAGGAGATCCATGCGCCATCGTGATGCCGCAACGGCACCATCGACCTCGAACCAGATATTGAATCGTGGATCCATGGCCCACCTGCCCCGTGCTCCGAGTCCAGCGTACCTGCCGGCGGGACAACGCGGGCGATGGCGAGCCCGCTACTCGGTTGCGAAGCGAACCTGCAGCGTGACGGCGACCTGCTGTTGCCCGGCCTCGATGGGAGTCTCCGCGAGCGCTCCTGCGGCTTCGTCGAAGGCGAAGTCCCGATAGACGGGAACCGGTGGAACGTTCGCAAACGACTCACTGATTGATGTTGCGGCGCCGAGTGTCACGCCGGCGAGGTCGGCGAGCTGCTGAGCCTTGGCCTGAGCGTCATCCCAGGCAGCCGCGCGGGCCGCAGCAATCAGCTCGGTGTCGTCCTCGATCGAGAACGACACGCCCGATACCTGGATCTCGTCGCCGACCGACGAGACCGTCGAATCGATCACCGTCCCGGCCGCTTCGAGGTCACGGATCTTCGCCACGACGGTGTTGTCGACGCGATAGCCGACGAGCCGGCGTTGGTCGCCCGAGTAGTCGTATTCGGGCGAGATCGAGTAGTTCGCCGTCTGGATGTCGTCGGAAGCGACGCCTTCTGCTTCGAGCGAGCCGATCAGTCCGTCTGCGAGGTTGGCGGCGTCGCCCACGGCCTGGTCGACGGTCGGCCGCAGGACCGACACACCGAACCGCATCTGGAGCGTATCGGGCGTTCCGAGCACTTCGCCGGTTCCCGACACGGCGATGCCGCTCGCGGTCACGCCTTCGGACGCGGTGTTCTCAACGGTCACCTCCGGTGTGCACGCCGCAATGAGGATTGATGCGGCTGCGATCCCGAGAAGAGCTATCCGTCTCACACGTACCTCCCAATGGGTCTCTGCAGTATGACGATCGTAGGCCGTTGCAGGGTTCCCATCGATCCTCACGATCGTCTCATCCGCATCACAGATGGCGCTCAGGTTCACGCGATTGACTGCGGCCATCTCGTACGACAGAAGGAGCACGCATGAATGGGAAGATCTCTCGAACGGCCGGTCTGATTGTCGCGGCCGCAGTGAGCGGAGCAGTCATTGGCGGTGTGAGCGCCGCCGTGCAAGGCCCCGCCGGGACGGCGTTGGCCGCCGACTCAGCTTTTGCTGCCGTCCTCGAGACGGACGTCCCCGCGGCCGTCGAAGAGGAATCGTCCGAAGGAGGCGACGCCGAGGGGATCCGCTTCATGCTCGAAGAGGAGAAGCTGGCCCGCGACGTGTACCTGACGCTCGGCGACCTCTGGGGGCTTCGGATATTCGCCAATATCGCAGCTGCCGAGCAGCGTCACATGGATGCCGTGCTCACCCTCGTCGAATCCTATGGTCTCGTCGATCAGATCCAGGTCGGCTCGGTCGGCGACTTCGCGGCGGAGGAACTCCAGATTCTGCACGACGATCTCGTGGACCTCGGGTCTCAGTCGGTCGAGTCTGCGCTCGAGGTTGGGGCCATCATCGAAGAGGTCGACATCATCGACCTCGAGGCGTACCTCACCGCTACCGATGCGGATGACGTCATCACCGTGTACGAGAACCTGTTGCGGGGCTCGCGCAACCATCTCCGGGCGTTCGTGTCGCAGCTCGAGGCCGCCGGTATCGAGCGAGCGCCCTATGCGATGGATACGGTGGCGTATGCGGCCATCCTCGCCACCAACACCGAGCGTGGCTACGGGGCGTTGGGCGACCGCGCGGACAGCGACCACGAAGCGCCTCGGAGCGTGTTCGGCGGAAAGACCGGCCGCGCTTGGACGTCCTAGACCGGCAGGCTCCGCCGCGCGCCGTCCGGCGAGTTCATAATGCGAGGGCGACGATCGCCGCCATGGCGAGCGTGACCGCCACGATCTGACGACCGGTGGGTCGCTCGCGAAGGAGAACGACTGCAGCAATCGCGGTGAATACCGGATAGAGCGACGAGAGCACCGAGTTGATGCCGACCGGACCGAGTTGCAGGGCGAGCGCGACCGCGATGTTGGCGGACATGTCGAGGCTGCCGAGCACCGCCAGCATGCCCAGGTCGCGACCCGCAGGCGGCCCAGCCGATCGGGTCACGATCGCCGCCGCAAACGCAAGCGGGATCGAGACCACGCGGGCCCCGACGAGCGGCCAGAGACCCGAGTCGGGGGAGGTCTGGCTGAGCGCGATGAAGAACACCCCGAACGCAGCTCCGGCCAGAACTGCTCGGGCAACGATGCCGATGGTGACGCCTTCGTGACCGGTGTCGGTGCCCACCAGGACCACGGCGGAGAGCGCGAGGCCGATGCCGAGCCACTGACGCGCCGTGAGCGCGGATCCGCCGGTGAGGTCGAAGAGCACGGGTAGCGTCGCGGCAGTCACACCGGAGATCGGCGCGACGATCGTCATCGAGCCTGCCGCCAACGTCGAATACAGCAGCGCAAGGCCGCCCAAACCCATGACGCCGGCCAGCCCTCCCCACAGGAGGTCTGCGGCCACGACCTTCTCGGCCGGCACGACGAACAGGCCGACGATGAGCAGGACAACACCGATGAGCATCGACCAGGCGGTCACTCGCCACAACGCCACCCGGCGTGTTGCGAATCCGCCGACGAAATCGGCCATCCCATAGAAGACGGCCGACGTGAGGGCGAGGAACTGACTCATGGAGTCGGTGAGCGTACCGGCAACCGCGGCCCGCTCGTCGCAGGGCACCTGCGGCTCGGCGCACCCGTGCCGTTTGATGGAGTTGCGACCGTGCCACTAGGTCGCAAGCCGTGGGTAGCGTCGGGGCATGTCGAATCGCCTTGCCGACGCCGCCTCGCCGTATCTCCTCCAGCATCGGGACAATCCGGTGGATTGGTGGGAATGGGGGAGTGACGCCTTCGCCGAGGCCGCCCGGCGCGACGTCCCGGTGTTCCTCTCCGTCGGGTATTCGGCGTGCCACTGGTGTCACGTGATGGCCCACGAATCGTTCGAGGACGACGAGACCGCCGCGTACCTCAACGAGCACTTCGTGAGTATCAAGGTGGACCGCGAGGAGCGACCCGACGTCGACCGGATCTACATGGACGCGGTGACGGCAACGACCGGTCACGGTGGCTGGCCGATGACCGTCTTCCTCACGCCGGACGCCAAGCCATTCTACGGGGGCACCTACTTCCCGAAAGAGCACCGGCGGGGGATTGCCTCGTTCATGGACGTTCTTGTCGCGATCACCAAGGCATGGGCGGAGCAGCGCGGCGGACTGGTCGGGCGTTCCGAGCAGATCACACGACACATCACCCGGCCGGCAAACGCTTCTTCGATGGTTCCGTCTGAGGACTCGCTCGAAGGTGCGGTCGACGCCATCGCGGCATCGTTTGACGCAACGTTCGGGGGATTCGGGCGGGCGCCCAAGTTCCCACAGCCGTCAACGCTCGAGTATCTCCTCCGGTTCGCGGTGCTCCGGCCTCACAGCGAGCGTGCTCCGTTGGCGCGCTCGATGGCGGTCACCACGCTCGATCACCTGGCGAGGGGCGGCATCAGAGACCATCTCGACGGCGGTTTCGCCCGCTACTCGGTCGACGCGCGGTGGTTGGTGCCGCATTTCGAGAAGATGCTCTACGACAACGCTCTGCTCGCCCGCCTCTACGTCCGGGCGTGGCAGGTCACCGGGGAAGAGTGGATGGCGGAGACCGCCCGCTCGACACTCGACTATCTGGCCAGGGACATGCGCGATCCATCCGGCGGTCTCTACGCCGCCGAGGACGCAGACGCGGGCGGCGTCGAGGGAGCGTTTGCGGTGTGGACCTGGGATGAGCTGACCGATGTGCTCGGCGACGACGTCGCGCTCGCCGGCGACCTCTACGGCGTCTCTCCCGGTGGCAACT
>JAHEEL010000117.1 GCA_024640745.1 Actinomycetes bacterium | reverse complement strand
GTCGACCCCGGGATGGCAACCCTGCGAGACACCGTTGAGCTGCTTCTTGGGATCGACATCGATTTCTACGCCCTCGTGAACATGTCGGGATTCGTTCGGGTGGTCGACGCCCTGGGTGGTGTCCGCACCTACGTGACGCGAACCATCAGCACCGAGGTATCGCCGGCGCGTGAGGGCGAGGACTGGATCACGGTCAACATCAAGCCCGGGTGGCGCAGACTCAACGGCCACGAAGCCCTCGCCTACGTGCGGGAGCGCAAGACGAGCAACGACTACGTGCGGATGACGCGGCAGCGATGCATGCTCAAGGCGGTAGCAGCCAGCGCCGACCCGGTCACCATCGTGAGTCGATTCGCCGCACTCTCGCGTGCGGTGAAGTCTTCGGTGCGCACCGATATCCCGCTCGAGCACGTGCCAACGCTGGTAGGTCACGCGGCGGCGCTCGACTTCGATGACATCGTCACCGTTGGATTCGCTCCGCCGGACTACGCCCCGACCGCGAACCACCGCAACCAGCCGATCCCGGATCTCGCTGCCATCCGAGCAACGGTCCAGCAAATCATCGACGGCGAGTTCTCCGACACGAGCGGATCCGGCGATGAGACCGAGTGCCGGATTTGAGAAGCGCTGGTTTCGCCGGCCCGGGTCGCGGGCCTGCGCTTGCGGCTCACCACCTGCTGCATCAGCCCGCCACTCGTGCGCAAGTCGCTCTTTGCGCGGTTGATCGATAGGTTGTAGGGCATGGACGGAGAGGCAACGAACGGAGCGGCTGAGCGCACCAGGAAGCCGGGCGTTGCCGCCGCCTTCTCCGCTCTGATTCCCGGGACGGGACAGTGGTATGCCGGCCGGATCGCGCGCGGCTTCCTCGTTGCGGCGCCGATGCTGTTGCTGCTGATCGTCGGCGCACTCGCTGTGTGGGATGGGGCCGTGGGGGTCCTCGAGCTGGCGGTCCGGCCCTCGGTCCTGTGGACGCTCATCGTCGTGAACATCGCGCTCCTTGGGTGGCGCGTGTTTGCCGTCACCGATGCCTACCGCCTCGTGGCCGACGGTGCGGGCGGCCGCTGGTCGCGCGTGGTGCTCGTTGCGTTGGTTGCCCTTGTGGCGATTCCGCACGTCGCCGTCGCGGCCTACGCGTTCCGCAGCGTTCTCTTCATCGATCGGGTCTTCGTATCGGCAGAATCGTCCGACGTTCCCGTCACTCTCGCTCCTCCGTCGCCGGAGGCCGACATCGTCCCCGACCCGTTGACCGTCGAGTCCACCACGACGACCACGACCACCGTGCCGATGGTGACGACCACCACCACGGAAGGCCCTCCGGCGAGGAACCTGATCTTCCGCCCCGGTCTCGGCGATCCCGAAGCCATCGACGCTCGGCCCGAGATCAACGCCCCGGTGGCGGCCGCTGCCCCGTTCCTGCCGTTCGAGGAGCGGGTGGACGCCGACCGGCTCACGTTTCTCCTCGCCGGCGGCGACAGTGGTCCGGGCCGCGGTGGTCTGAGGACGGACACGATCATGGTGGCCACGATGGACCTGCAAACCGGTGAAGCTGCGCTCTTCGGCATTCCGCGCAACATGGCACAAATACCGATGCCCCGCCGGTTCCGGAGTGCTTTCGTCGATCTCGAGCGGCGCCTGTCGCCGACGAACGATCCTGCTACATGGGTCGACGTCAACGGGGACGGCGTCGCCGACCAGCCGGGGTTCTCGTCCTGTCACTGTTTCCCCGAGCAGATCAATGCCCTCTACCCATACACCCGGAAGTGGACGAGTTCGTACCCCGACGAGGTCGACCCCGGCATGGCGGCGCTGCGAGACGTCGTCGAGCACATGACCGGTCTCAACATCGACTACTACGTGCTGGTGGACATGAAGGCGTTCGTCGAGCTGGTCGATGCCGTCGGCGGCGTCGACGTGTATGTGCAGGAGGCGTTGCAGTCGGAGGTCTCGCCGCCGGAGGAAGGGGAGCGGTGGGCCACGGTGGACGTTCAGCCCGGCATGAACCACTTGTCCGGTACCGAGGCGCTGGCATACGCGCGGGCACGAAAAGGGTCGTCGGACTACGTGCGGATGCAGCGACAGAGGTGTCTGCTGCGCGCGGTCGCTGCCGATTCGGATCCGTGGACGCTGCTTCGCTCGTTCCCTGCGATCGCCGATGCGATCGAACGGTACGTGGTCACGGATGTGCCGGTTGCGTTCCTGCCGGATCTCGTGCGCGCTGCGGCGACGCTGGACTTCTCCGGCATCGCGACGGTCGGGTTCAACCCGCCCTACTACGCACCGGAGCGGGACCACAAGTACCACCCGATACCCGATGTCAAGCGGATACGGGCGAAGGTGACGAAGGTCATCGAGGAGGGCGCGATCGCGCAGAGCTCGACCGGCGAGAGCGAGTGCGACCCACCGGCGGAGTGAGAAGCTGCCGGTTGGTGGGCACGAGATTCGAGATTCGAGACTGGGCCGATCGCCTCGGGTCGAGCGTCTTTCGGCGTATGACGCCGGTTCCCTCGTTGGGATCGAGCAATTGGCCGACGAGGTCGGGAGGCGGGTATCGGCAGCGCGGGAATTCAGTGGTAGCGTCACCGCTCTCCGTGACCGACCGACTCTCGCTCTCGACGTCGATCACCGGCCGACGACGCGTCGCGGTAGCGGCCGGTGGTGCGGTCGGTGCGGCCGGGCGCGCTCTTGTGGTCGAGTTGGTCGAAGCGACAAACGTCGACCTCCTGTGGGCCACGTTCTCCGTGAACATCCTCGGGTCGCTCCTCCTCGGATACCTGGTAGCCCGCCACGCCGCGAGGGCCCGGTCGTCGCCGTTCCTGATCCCGTTCGCGGGTGTCGGCGTTCTGGGTGCGTTCACGACGTTCTCGTTGTTCTCGACCGAGGTGTTTGAGCTGACTCGGTCGGGCGACTGGGCGATTGCGGTCGTGTACGCCTTTGGTTCCCTGGCCGTCGGGTTCGTTGCAGCGTTGGCGGGTGTCCGATTCGGGGGTTCGCGGTGACGTGGGTGGTCGTGGGCGTCTTCGGTGCTTTTGGAGCACTTGCACGCTACGGCGTCTCCGGCATGGTGCAGCGGCTGTGGCGAACGACGTTCCCGGTGGGGACGCTCGTGGTGAACCTGACGGGAGCGTTTGCGGCGGGTGTGCTCGCGGGGCTCGTGACCGGCCGTGTGCTGTCCGACCTGCTGGTCGCTGCGGCAGCCGTGGGATTCCTCGGCGGCTATTCCACTTTCTCCACGTGGATGGTCGAGACGGTTCTCGCGGGCGAAACGGGCGGGGGGGCGGGAATCCGCCGAGCCGCGGAGAACCTCGTCGTGCCACTGGTTGCAGGTGTCGTACTCGCCGGAATCGGGTACGCCCTCGGCCGGTGGTTCTAGGCTCTGCGTATGGAGCCCATCACCAAAGGTCGCCTGTTGCGGATCTACATCAGCGAGAGCGACCGCTACGACGGCCATCCGCTCGACGAGGCCATCGTTGATGCGCTGCGGACGGCGGGGATCTCGGGAGCAACGGTGATCCGTGGTATCGCCGGGTACGGCGGTTCCGCCATCTTGCATACGACGCACGTGCTGCGCCTTTCCGAGGACCTGCCGCTCGTGATCGAGGCGCTCGATACCGTCGAGAAGACCGAGTCGGTGCTCCCACGGCTCGATGAGATCGCTCCCGATGCCCTGATCACGTCGCAGCTGGTCGAGATTCATCCGCATCGAATGGTCGACTGAGGCAGCGCCGAACCTCTTCCCCTCGGCGGTCACGGTTGATAGGTTGATGCCATGCCAGCAACCAATCGCTCGTTCCGCCCCGCGCTGTTCACCTACCTCAGCGATCTCGCCGCCAACAACAACCGTGAGTGGTTCGCCGACAACCGCGACCGCTACGACCGATACGTCAAGGATGAGGGGTTGCAGTTCATCCGCGATTTCGAGCCGTATCTTCATGAGATCAGCCCGCATTTCGTCGCCGACGATCGGACGGTGGGAGGATCCCTGTTCCGCATCTACCGAGACACGCGGTTCTCGAAGGACAAAACGCCCTACAAGACACACGTCGGAATCCAGTTCCGGCATGAGGCGGCCAAAGATGCCCACGCCCCCGGCTTCTACCTCCACATCGATCCGGCGGGTAGCTTTGTCGGCGTTGGGCTTTGGCGCCCGGATGGCCCGTCGGCTCTCGCCATCCGCGAAGGCATCGCCGAGCGAGCGAGCGAATGGACGCGGGTTACGACCAACCCGGATTTCACGTCCAGCTACGCGATGGAGGGTGAGTCGCTCAAGCGGCCGCCGCGCGGCTTCGACCCGGACCATCCGCTGGTCGACGACCTCAAGCGCAAGGACTTCATCGCGACCGCCAAGGTATCGCGTAAGACCGTGACGGCGCCCGACTTCCTCGAGCAATACGCAGCGATGAGCCGGGCGGCGGCGGGCTACATGCAGTTCCTCACTCGATCGCTCGGCCTGCCGTTCTAGCGCGGTTCGCCCGAGTTGCCATCCTCGTCGTTCAGGACCTCCGCGATGATCTGTCGGAGCCGTGGGAGGTCGGCCGCGCCGGCGTCCCCGAGACAGACCATGCCGACCGCGCGGCCTCGATCTGCGAGGGCCGCCTGGTCACCGAATGACTGCGCAGTGATCAGCTTGCCGAACGTGTAGTCGGTCTCGGGTACGGCGACCTCACCGGAGGGGTGGTCGACGATCTGCAGGAACACTCCGCTTGCAGGACCCCCCTTGTGGAGTTGGCCGGTCGAGTGGAGGAACCGCGGTCCATAGCCGATCGTCACGACGGCGCCGGTTCCCTCGGCGATCGTGTCGGCGATCGCCTGGAGTCGCTGCGCGGTGACGCCCGTGCGCTCGAGATACGCCTGTACGGCGACGTAGTCGCCGGGACCCGCCTTCGCCAGGAGCTCTCCGAGGTGTGTCGGTGTGTCGTCTGCGTCGAGCGTCCATTCGTGGACGTCGAATCCATCGAGGCCCTCGGTCATCGCCGTATGGGCGAGCGATTTGGCCATTTGAACGTCCGGCTGATCGAATGGGTGAACGCCAAGCACGGAACCGGCGGCTGCGGTGGCCATCTCGAGGATGTACATCGCGCCTCCGATGTCGTAGACGTCGTCGAGTGACATCGCAACCGACGGCGAATCGGGTGGATTGGTCGGGTCCAGGCCGATGGCGAATCTCAGGCGGTCTGGGGCCGGTTTGGTGCTGCCGTCGGCAACAGGCAGGATTCCTTTCCCGTCTTTGCCGAGCGACTCGGCGATGAGCTGCTCGATCCAGGCGGGGAACGCGGCGAACTGAGGTGCCGGCTCGAATACGACCTTGTCGCGACCTGCCCGGGCGAACTCGCCGAGTGCCGCCCCGAGGTGCAGTGCCGGGTTCTGAGCTGCCGGAATGTCCGGTCCGCAGGCGAAGACGGCCTCGTCGGTCGCTGCGAGCAGCCGACTGAGGTCGATGCCGACAAGGGCTGCCGGGACGAGTCCGAACTCGATCAGCGCGGAGAACCGGCCACCGACGTCCGGCGGTGCGAGGAACACGGCGCGGAATCCGCGTTCCGCACCGAGCTCGGCGAGCGAGGAATCCGGATCCGTGATCGCGATGAACCGGTTACCGGGTTCGTCGACGACCGCGCTCACGCTTTCCCACATGTACCGGAAGAAGGAGAGTGTCTCGAGCGTCGTACCCGATTTCGA
Source organism: Actinomycetes bacterium (assembly GCA_024640745.1). Classification (GTDB taxonomy): domain Bacteria; phylum Actinomycetota; class Acidimicrobiia; order Spongiisociales; family UBA5794; genus JAHEEL01. The sequence goes on along the minus strand of JAHEEL010000117.1, from coordinate 1,710 downwards.
TGCCACGATGAACAGCGTCGTCTCCGGGTCCACGGCGTCGGCGACGCGACTGACCGCATCCGGGTGCGTCGAATCGAGAACGGTCAGCTTCGGACCGTCCGCATCTCGAAACACCGATGCGAATACCTCCGGAGCCAGGCTGGATCCGCCCATACCGAGCAAGACGACGTCCTCGAGCCCTTCGGCCCGCGCCTCCGCTGCGAACTCCTCGATTGCGCCAATACTCTCGGTGCCTCCCGGCGTGAGCCAGCCGAGCCGGTTGTCGATCTCATCTCTCGGTGGATCGAACCACAGGGTCGGGTCCCGGTTCCACAGGCGCGACGGGAAGTCCAACGTGCCCCACGAAGCCAGACGCTCGTCGATCGCGGACTGCAGATCGGCGGCATCGATTTCGACGGCGACGGTCACGCTCTGCCCCGCTGTGCTTCGATCGCAGCGAGGAGGCTCTCGAACGCGTTGGCGAAGGCTGCCACCCCCTCGACCTGCAGTTCGGCGGTGATCGCGTCCATGTCGACACCGACGGCGGCAAGCGCATCGAAGTGCGCCTGGGCATCCCGGACGTCGCTCGTGAGGGCCCTCGGGTCGATCGTCCCGTGGTCGCGGAACGCGTCGATCGTCTTGGGTGGAAGCGTGTTCACGGTGTTCGGCCCGATGAGCTCGTCCACGTACAGGACATCTGAGTATGCCGGGTTCTTCGTCGAGGTGGATGCCCACAGTGGACGCTGGGGACGGGCACCGCGTGAGCGGGCCATGTCGAACGGCTCACCCTCGAATATCTCCTGGTAGCGCCGGTACGCGAGCTTTGCGTTTGCGACGGCGGTCAGGCCCCGCAGCCGATAGGCCTCGTCGGTGCCGATGCCTTCGAGCGCAGCGTCGGTCTTGTTGTCGACCCGGCTCACGAAGAAGGACGCTACCGAGGCGATCCGGTGCGGGTAGTCGGTGCGCTCCGCGCCTCGGATGTACGCCATGGCGACCGCGTCGTAGTCGTCGAGGCTGAACATCAGGGTGGCGTTGACGTTGATGCCGTCGGCGATGAGCTCTTCGATCGCCACGATCCCCGCGGACGTCGCCGGGACCTTGATCATGAGATTGGGGCGGTTCACGAGGTCCCACAGGCGGTGGGCATCGGCGATTGTGGCCTCGGCGTCGTCGGCGAGGGTGGGGGACACTTCGAGGCTGACATAGCCGTCGAGCCCATCGGTCTCGTCGTAGACACCGCGAAGGAGATCAGCGGCACCTCGCACATCTTCAACCGCGAGCGACTCGAAGACAGCCAGGGCGTCGCCGCCGGCCGCTGCGATCGCCTCGTCGTACAGATCGGTGCCGGCGATCGCGGCCTCGAAGATCGACGGATTCGATGTGACGCCCGTCACTCCCTCATCGACGAGGGCGGCGAGTTCTCCGTTCGCGATCATGTCGCGACGGATGAAGTCGAGCCACGCGCTCTGGCCGGCGGCTCCGAGATCTTTCAGCTTCGGCATCGATTCCTCCATCGGCTCGGCATGCGAGGATTCTCGCAGATCTGCCGTCCATTGGCGCCGCCGAATGCGTTCGACGGGCGCGGGATGTCAAACAGGGCCGGAGAGCCCCCGGTAGTCGCTACCGGGGGAGGAGGCGGCGGAGCGTCTCGGCGACGTCTCCTCCGAGGTCGTCGCGCTCGAGTGCGAGCGCGATGTTGGCCTCGAGGAAGCCGATCTTGGTGCCGCAGTC
>JAHEEL010000116.1:2136-7422 GCA_024640745.1 Actinomycetes bacterium | reverse complement strand
TGATGGAGCGCGTAGGCCTGTCGTCCCGGCTCGATGATCGGGTCTCCGACTATTCCAAAGGAATGCGGCAGCGCCTGATGATGGCGCGGGCCCTCGTCAACACGCCCGACATCCTGCTGCTCGACGAGCCGACAGACGGCCTCGACCCGGTCTCCGCACTCGCCATACGTGACCTCATTCGCCAGGAAGCCGACCGCGGGGCTTCGGTTCTGCTCACCACCCACGACATGCACGAGGCCGATACCCTCAGCAACCGCGTTGCGTTCATCAACCAGGGATCCATCCTGACGATCGACACGCCGGAGAACCTCAAACTCCAACACGGGCAGCGGTCCGTGCGCATCCGATCCCGGCACGGTGACGGCGTCGACGACCAGGTCATACCGCTCGACGAGGCCGACTCCAACGAGCGGATCCAAGCCGCCATGTCCGCCGATGACATCATGACCATCCATACGGAGGAGGCAACACTCGAGGACATCTTCGTCGAGTACGCCGGGCGGGGGCTGGCTTGATGAACGGCTCGCGGATCGGCACCATCATCCGAAAGGACTTCAGCGAGTTCACGAGAAACCGATTCTTCGTTTTCATCACGCTCTTGGTTCTCGTTGCGTGGGTTGCCGTCTTCTGGTTCCTGCCGGACACGGTCGACGAGACCGTCCGCGTCGGCGTATCGCAGACCGACCTCGGCGCGCTCCTGCCGACCGGGGACGACGCTGAGGTCGCTGGGCTGGCGTTGGTGTCGTTCCCCGATGAAGACGCATTGCGGATCGCCGTCGAACAAGGGCAGGACGACATCGTCGCCGGTATTGCCTTCCCTTCGGACTTCATCGCATCGGCAGCAGCAGGCGAGCACCCGCCCGTCGTGCTCTATGTCCCTGCGGGCCTACCGGTGGAGCAGCAGACGATGATCGAGGGGGTCATCGGCGAGGCCGCATATGCGCTCGCGGGAATACCCCCGCCGGTCAATCCGATCACCGAGGCGGTCGTGCTCGGCACCGACCGCGTCGGCAATCAGATCTCGCTGCAGGCTCAGATGCGGCCACTGCTCCTCATCATGGTCCTCATGGTGGAGACGTTCGCTCTGTCGTCATTGGTTGCCATCGAGATCCAGCAGCGAACCGTCGTCGCCGTATTGGCAACGCCCGTGCGAATCGTTGACTTCCTGGCCGCCAAGGGCATCTTCGGCGTCGGCCTCGCCTTCTTCGAGGTCGCGCTCCTCGGTATGCTCATCGGAGCCTTCAGCGTCAATGCGCCGGCAATCGTTGTGATCCTGCTGCTCGGTGCGATCCTCGTCACCGGGTTCGGCATGATCGCCGGCTCCTACGGACGTGACTTCATGGGCACGTTGATGGTTGCGATGCTCTTCATGATCCCTCTGATGATTCCCGCCTTCGGTGCCCTGTTCCCCGGCTCCTCGCCGGGATGGATCAAAGTGCTCCCGACCTACGGCCTCGTGGAGGCGGTGGTGCGCGTGAGCGTGGACGGTGAGAGCTGGAGCCAGATCGGGCCGGCTCTGCTGATGTTGGCCGCTTGGGGTCTGGCCGCGTTTGCGGCCGGGGCCTTCATCCTCAAACGAAGGGTGGCGATGCTGTGAACCCGAAACGCGCATGGAACGTCTTCGCTCGGGAGGTCAGGCTCTCCCCGAGGTCGCCGCTCGTCTTCTTTGCCATCGCCATGCCCCTCATCATGACGTTCCTGATCTCGTCGGTCTTCGGATCCCTGTTCGAAGCCAATCCGACACTCGGCATCGTCGATGATGGCAACTCCACCGTCGCTGCGGCAGCGCTGCAGTTGGAGGGCATCGACAGCGTCATTGTTCCCGATGTCGAGACGCTGCAAGCCAAGGTCGAGTCCCACGATCTCGACGCGGGACTGGTCCTCCCCGCCGACTTCGACGCGACCCTGCAGGCCGGCGGGCAGCCCGACCTCGAGTTCTACGTTTCGGGAGCAAGCCTCGCTTCGAATCGCGTGATTCTCGGCATCACGACGATCGACCTCGTACGCGGAGTATCCGGATCGCAGCCGCCGGTCACCGTCGTCGTGACGCCGGTCGGCGACGAGGACTACATCCCGATCGGCGACCGTCTCCTCCCGACGATGGTCTTCTACGCGGTCATGATCGCCGCGCTCTTCCTGCCGGCGGCGTCGCTCGTCGACGAGCGCGAGAAGCGCACGCTCGACGCTGTGCTCGTGACGCCGACGCGCATTTCCGACGTCCTCGTCGGGAAGGGATCCTTCGCAGTCCTCCTTGCAGTAGTGATGGGCCTCGCCACGCTGGCACTCAATAATGCCTTTGCCGGCCAGCCCGTGGCCATGACGTTGATCCTGCTGGTCGGTTCGGTGATGATGGCCCTCGTCGGCTTGGCGCTGGGACTGTGGGCCCGCGACGTCACGACGATGTATACCGCAATCAAGGCCGGCGGAATCCTCATCTTCCTGCCCGTCATCTTCGTGTTGTTCCCCGGCCTCCCGCAGTGGATCCCGAAGTTGATTCCGACGTACTACTTCCTCCAGCCCATCTACGACATCGCCATTCGCGGCGACACGTTCGCCGATGTCGTCCCGGAACTGCTCATCGCCCTCGCGTTCTGCGTTGCGCTGGTACCGCTCGTCGCGTGGGTGGCCCGTTGGTCCCAGCGCCAGCTCGCAATGACCGTCTGAGTCGGCAAGCCGGACCGGCGGATCGAAGGACTCCCACCGATCATTCCTGGCGAATTCGCGGGTCGATGATTCCGTTGACGATGTCGGCGGAGAGGTTCACGACCACCACGAAGAGCACGGCCATCACCAGAATCCCGACGATCACATTGTGATCCTTTGCGCGGATCGCCTCATAGACGCTGTACCCGACGCCCGGGATCTGAAAGACGGTCTCGACGATGATGAGACCGGCGATGATCTGCGAGGCGGTCGCTGCGATGAGGGTCACGATCGGCACGAGCGACGCGCGCAGCGCGTGAACGCCGACGAGCCGTGGCCGGCCGATGCCGTTGGCCTGATGGGTCTTGATGAAGGGCGCCTCCATCGTGTCGAGCAACTGAACCTGCGCCATGCGAACCACGATCGCGGTTGAGACCACGGCGAGCGTGAACGCGGGAAGCACGAGCGATCTCCATCCGCCGAACAGCCCTCTGACGGGGAACCAGCCGAGCTGCTGACCGAACACCCCCTGCATGGTGTAAGCGATTGCAAAGATCGGAATCGTCAGGACCAGCAGGGCCGTCCCCTGGATGAGCACCGAAACGAACCGCCGGCGGAACAACGTCGCGACCACCGCCGCCCCGATTCCAATCGTCACCTGGCAGAGAACGGTGATGCCGAGCAGCCTGAGGCTGAGGGGTAGGCCTCGCGCAATGATCCCCGAGACCGGCGCCCCGTAGACGCTGTAACCCATCTCGCCCTGCGCCAAGTTCCGCAGGTACTTTGCGTATTGGATGAGGAACGGGTCGTCGAGGCCGTATTGATCGCGGAGCTCCGCAAGCAGATCCGGCGGCGGCGGCCGGAAGCCGAACAGCGCACGGATCGGATCACCCGGGATGATGTGCGTCAGGATGAACATGAAGAACGTCGCGCCGAGCACGACCACGACGATTTCGGACAACTTCCTTGCGACAAAGCGCCAGGTCGGTGCCGGTTCGGTTTGGAGATTGGTCCTCATCCGACGCGCCATGGTGGTGAGCGGCCCGAGAACGCGCAATTCCGGCGCGTCGGCGAGGAGACCGTGGGACCCGTGCGAATCAGCGGCGACACTGAGCGGATCCCCGAACTCTCGCAGCGTGGCCGGTCACACGTGGTTGCGGAGCATCAGCTCTTTCGGGTGCGGTGACAGATAGGAGGAATCGAGCAGGATCTGCTGATCATGTCGTGTGGCCAGGTGCGAAATGAGTGTCATCGGGACAATGAGCGGAACCAAACCGGCTCGGTAGTCGGCGATCGCCTCGTGCATTTGCCTCCGGCCGACATCGTCATCCTCACGGCGCAGAAATCCGATCATGTGCTGCAGCACGTTGACGTGCTTGGAAACGGTTGCCGGTCGCTTCATGATCTCCATGAACCGGTCCATGTAGTCATCGGCAAATGCGGCACGCGGCACGGCCTTGGCGTTCGCGACGAGCCTCCCGAGCTCCCGGTACCCCTTCTCGTCGTGCGCTCGCAGCAACAGCTTCTCACGGGTGTGGAACGCCACCACATCACCGATGGTCCAGCGCGGTCGGAAGAGCTCCCTGAGCCGGCGATAACCGAAGATCCGCTCGACGAAATTCTCACGGATCTTGGCATCGTTCAGACGCCCCTCTTCCTCAACCGGAAGGTGAGGCATTCTGCGTATCAACGCATCGGCGAAGATGCCTCGCCCGTTTCGCTCGACTCCCTTGTCCGTGTAGATCCGCACGCGGAAGACGCCGCACGTTGGCGAGTCCTTCTTGAGGACAAAACCATGCAGGCCCTCATCCGCGAGCTCCGAAGACCGTTTCAGTGACAGGCGGCGCATCGACGAGGTCCAATCGACACCGTTCTTCGGTTCGATCATCCGAATGTCGTCTCCTTGTCGTACCAGTCGGACGGTCGGGCGCGGCACGCCCATGCCAACCTCCACCTCCGGGCACACGGGCACGTATTCGACAAACGGCCCGAGCATGTCGGTGAGGTAGCGCTGGCGCGAGTGCCCGCCGTTCCACCGGACCTCTTCGCCGATGACGCAGCTGCTCACGCCGATACGGATCGGCTGAAGATCGGCCGGACGAACATCGATGGAAGTCATAGAAGCAAGGATGGCACATCGCGACCGTGTGAGACGCTCGAAACGAACAATGAATCGGACGGTACCCAACGGGGACGGGATCATCCGCGCCGATCTGCAGCATCGTACAATGGGCGCAAGCCGTGTCCCTGTCCAACCCGGCTGGACGCGCCGTCGACCAGGAGTACCCCATGCCGAAGCTCGTCCGAACCCTCACTACCGACACCCCCATCGAGCAGGCCTTCGCCTACCTCGCCGACTTCTCAAACAGTCAGGAGTGGGATCCCGGGGTCGAGTCGGCCGCGGCCCGCACCGGAGATGGCCCTCACGTCGGTCAGACCTACGACCTCGTCGTAGTGTGGGGTGACCGCAAGCTGCCGATGGCGTATGAGGTCACTGAATTGCAGCCGAACAATCTGATCACCCTCGTTGGAGACGGCTCGACCACGCACGCCGTCGACACGATGAAGTTCGCCACCTTGCCGGAGGGCGGCACGGAGGTCACGTACGTCGCCGACATCCGCCTCAAGGGCTTCCTGCGAGCT
>JAHEEL010000116.1:0-2126 GCA_024640745.1 Actinomycetes bacterium | reverse complement strand
CGACTCTCCTCATCCGACAGCAACTAGTTCAACTGCGAGCACCGAGCAGGAACGTTCGGATGTCATCCGTCCGGAAAGCGGCGATCGCCGCATAGAGCGCTGTTCCCGCATTCCCGAGTACGAAGAACACCGGAAGCCAGATGACGGCGACCCACGGAGAGCGTTCGCGCAGAAAGACCCAGCCGGCAAGGAGAGCGACGCCGACGTAGAGATCAACGAGCGTCATCCGTCCCCAGGGATTGTCGAGGATCCACGAACCCTCTGTACCGAAGTCGCCGGTGGCCATCGAGAGCGCTATCGCCCCGAACATCACGACCGTCAACCCGACGGTCAGCACTCGAACGGCGGTCATACTCGTCCTCCTGGATGATTGCCCTGTACCCGATTCAATCGGCCACGCCAGATGTATCGACAGCCTCTCCAAAGCGACCCTCCAGCACCGCCGCGAGGCGCCGCTCCCCCTCGCCCGTCGCGAACCACCACGTCCCCACGAGCAGGGCCGAAAGGGTGAGACCGAAGAGGCCGGCCAGGTACAACACCGCAACGCCGATCGGAGCCGACGTGAGCGTCTCCCAACCAAGAACGAGGCCGAACGCATAGGCAAGGGCCCCGATCACGGTGTAGAAGATGGTGACGAACGAGAACCAGGTGAATCCGCCCGTGAGCGGAATCGTCACGATCTTCGGGCTTCCGAGCTCGAAGAGGTAGGTGTTCTCCAACTCGGCGGCCACGTGGATGCGAGCGCCGAGAAGCTGGTTGAGGTAGCGCTCGAGAAACGCCGCATACCAGCGGGCGAAGGTCAGGTAGGACGAGTCGAACGCCGTCTGAACCGCACCGATGAGCGCAACGACCGGCACGAGCAGAAACGCCGGTTCGGCTCCAGACCATCCGACAACAAAGAGGGCAACGACGAGGACCGTCGTGAGGTTGACATCGAGGAAGAACCGGCGGTGGTACATCGCCGTCATGCCCCGCATCCGGGACAGCTGCATTGCAGCGATCCGTGTCCGCTCGTCCATGCGGCCAGCCTAGGTGAGGGCGAATCGGTTCACGTCGGCATCGGCTCAGGCGCCGCGCACGCCGGCGGCCGCCTGAACGAGCCGCGGACAAACGGCGCCAATCACACACGCGTCGCACTCGGTGCGACGGGCGTGGCACCACGTCCTCCCGATCTCCCAGAGGGGAAGATCGAGCGCTCCCGGCCGATCGGGGTGCAGCCGGCGGGCCGCGTCCACCATGTGATCGACCTGATCCCTCTTCGCCAGTCCGGTACGCAACATCACGCGCCGCACGTGAACGTCGTACGCGATGTCTGAGCCCGACAGGTCGCGGACCTCGACGCCGAACTGCGCGGCGAGGATCTCGACCGCCATGGCAGCCTTCTTCTGGCTGATGCCGACGAACTCGCTGAGGCGCTCCTGCAACCGCCTCGCGGTCGGCCGATCATTCCACACCGCGCCGGCCACTCCGTCGTAGTCATCGATGACCCGCTGTGCCCCGGCGACGAACCAGCGGGCACTCTGAGTCGGGAATCGGTGCAGCGCCGGCGGACCGAGAAAGGCCTCGAGAACACGCTGCGGGTTCTCCGCTATGAGATCGACGCCCCATCCGCCGAGTCGGCGACTGAGGTGGTACGGCACCGCCCATGCCCGCTCGGCCGGCATCTGGTAGTCGCCGATGACACCGGCGAGAAACGCCCAGTCGTCGGAGATCAAGAATTCGTTGGCCGGATCGTTCTCGATCAAGGTGGGCCTCGCCCGTGTCGAGCCGCGCTCGTCGATCGCCGCGCCAAAGTCGAGTAGCGCCTGCACGACCGACACCGACGATCCCCGCTGAACACGCGTCATTGCATCGACTCTACGTCCCGTCGGCGCCGTCAAAGCGCTGGACGGGCGTTCCGATCGGTCGGATGATGGCGGGAGCACCGCAGGAAGGAAGCAACCATGCCCGAGATCGAACGGCGAGTGCTCGTCGAACAACCGACGCTGATCGTGCGGACGGAAACCACGGTCGACGGGATTCCCGCGTTCCTCGGCTCCGCGTATGGAGCGGCCGCCCGCCACGCCCAGGCACGCGGCTGCCAAATCGTTGGACCGCCGTTCGCCCGCTACGAGATGCTGGACGGC
>JAHEEL010000006.1:20752-27437 GCA_024640745.1 Actinomycetes bacterium | reverse complement strand
TACTCCGGTGCTCGTCGTGCACGGGGAACCGAGCACCGTGAAGCTCGACGCCGACGACCTCGAAGCTCGCATCACCTTGCGTTTGTCCGAGAAGCTCAAAAGCATCGTCGAGGACGCTGCGGGCGAGTCGGGCGAGTCGGTCAACACGTTCGTTGTCAAGACGCTGGCGAGCAAGGCACGCGAGCGCCGCTCCGGCCAGCGCTTCAGCGGGACCATCGAAACATGAGCGTGACGACACACGACTTCGTCGTCGGAGAGCGCCCTGAGATCGCCGTGACCTTGGCATCGGCCGAGGTTGTCGTCGTCGAGGGCGAGCCGGGTGCGATCCGGGCGGAGGCGGAGGGCAGCGACCGCGATCTGGAGCTCCTCGACATCTACCAGACCGGCGACACGGTCACCGTGCGCACGCGCAAGGGCGGCCGCTTCTGGGGTCGTCGCGGGATGGCGATTCGGCTCACCGTCCCGGGCGGCACCGTATGTACCGCCCGGACCGCGTCCGGGGACCTGCGGGTCGTTGCACCGCTTTCGGATGCGGAGATCTCAGCGGCTTCGGGCGACGTTCATCTCGCCTCACTCAGCGGGCGCGCTCGGATCAAGACGGCGAGTGGGGACCTCACGATCGGCGAGGCGGCCGGCGGTCTCCAGGTCGGCACGGCCTCGGGAGATGTCAGAGTCGACGCGGTGCGCGGCGACGCCGTGGTCAACACAGCGTCGGGCGACGTCACCTTCGGCTCGGCCGCCGGGACGATGACGGTCAAGACTGCAAGCGGAGACGTGGCGATTCGCCGCTTCGGCGGTGCCGATCTCGACGCTGCATCGATGTCGGGCGATCTCGACATCGGCCTTGCGGAAGGGATGTCCGTCGACGCCGACATCCAGACCCGGTCCGGCACTTTCCGGAACCTGGTTTCCGCCGGTGGTACGACCCCCGCGGTCGAGGCGAAGATGCGCCTGGTCACGATGTCGGGCGATATCACACTCCGTTGACCGGCCGAGCGCACCTCCGCGGTTGACCGCTAGGATCGGCACCATGGCCTTCGACCTTGCCACGTTCTCTGGTCGCGCCGCCGCGTGGCCCCACGGAGAAGGCGAAGACCGTCCCCTGATCATCGGGATCGCCGGCGGGTCCGGATCAGGCAAGTCCACGATCGTGCAGAGCGTGGTCGACATCGTCGGGTCCGACGTCGTCGTCCAGTTCCCCCACGATGCGTACTACCGGGACCAGGAGCACCTCACGTACGAGGAGCGGTTACAGATCAACTACGACCATCCCGACTCGCTCGAGAATGAGTTGATGATCAAGCACCTTGCGGCGTTGCGGTCCGGTCAGCCCGTCGACCGGCCGGTCTACGACTTCTCCTCGCACACGCGCGCACCCGAGACCGTTCGGGTCGAACCGGAGTCCGTGATCATCGTCGACGGGATCCTCGTGCTCGCCGAGCCGGAGCTCCGTGCGCTCATGGACCTGCGCGTCTACATCGACACCGATGCCGATCTCCGTCTGTTGCGCCGGCTCCAGCGAGACATCGTCGAGCGCGGACGCACGGTGGATTCCGTGCTGGCCCAGTACGAGAAGACGGTACGGCCGATGCACCTGCAATTCGTCGAGCCGTCAAAGCGCTACGCCGACATCATCGTTCCGGAGGGCTACAACCCGGGAGCGATCGGTACCGTCACGTCGATGATCCGTCACTTCCTGACAGAGCGGAACGCGCCCGTGTAAGGGCCTCCTCCACAAGCGGAATCGCGGCGTCCGCGTACATTTGATGGCCCCCGGCCGAGGCGTGGAAGAGGTCGGCTGCCCACACCTCGGGGTCGTATTCGAAGGGGGCGAATTCCGGGCCCCACGCCCGCGATTTGGCAATACCGTAGTGATGGGCAACCCGACCGATGGCGTGGTCCATGGATCGCCCGCGCACGCGCGCGATCCCCTGCGCGATCGCCGGTAGGCGGGGGATCGCCCCGAGGTCGCCGACGCCGCACAGCGCGATCGCCGGGAACGAGGTGACCAGCATGCGCACCACCTGGTCGTAGGAACGCTCGAATCGATTCAGTGGCGTCATCCGGAGCGCGTCGTTGCCACCAACGCTGACGATCGCCAGGTCACCGCCGAGCACGATGGCGCGGTGGACCTGGCTCTCGCGCACGTCGACGACGCGCGATCCGCCCACGGCGACCGAGATGAGCTCGACGTGGTAGCGCTCGGAAAGGTGGATGGCCACGCGGCGGATCCAGCAGGCATCGAGGGGCTCAACGCCGGGAGCGGTGATCGTGCTGTCCCCAAGGGCGATCATCCGCAACGGCGGGAGCGACGGGTCGCCGAACGAGCCGGAAGGATCCTGATCGGTGAGGCTTTCGAGGTCCGGGCGTTGGATGGCCTGGACCATTTGTGCAGCGAAGATCCCGCCGATCGCCATCGGCCGCTTCGCTGCCTTCCAGAGGTTGCGTGCCATCCCCACAGGCTACCGGTACTCAACCCCAAGAACGCGTCCCTCGGGTCGGTGAGGCCCCCTCTGTTGCTCCTATGTGGCGTCCCTGGTCCACAGAATGCTCTGCGGCACGGCGACGCGTCAGTTGTCGTCCGGCTTCATCCACACGGGTGCGTCGGTTTGATATCCCCGCCGCAGCAGCTCCCCCATGATCGCGGAGTTCCGCCGCATTGCGGCGTCGTCCCACCTCGCGGGGTAGCCGTTGTGAGATTGGGGAGTGCCCGCCGACCGGAACGTCCGGTCGTACTCCCCGATGAGCTCCTCGTCCGTCAGTATCCGGACCGGCAGCTCGTGGACGCTTCGGCTTCCCATTGCGTCTCCATCGCTCGGCATCCCATTCGCGTCGGCATCTGTGACTCGAATCTTGAGCGCGCGTGACGTAGGGGTGACCGGGCCGGGCGACCGCGATCTCGGTCGAATGGTTGGCGCCGCACGGAGATGACCCAACGCCAGTACGTCGTCGAGCAACGGTCTCGGGCGACGCTCTCTCTTCGCGGCGCCCCGCGCCATCCATCCGTCGATCGCAACCGTGCCCTACCGGGACTCATAGGCTTCGCGTTGACAAGGTCGCGTTCTGCGGTGACGATCCGATGAGCAGTATTCGAGGAGATCGTTCGTGGATGAGATCATCAGGGTGCGAGACCACGCGAGAGCGTGTGAGCACGGATCGCTCTGGCCCCATTGGACCGAGGTGAGGAATGCAAAGTGGTGGCAGGAGCCGGAATGCCTTGGCGGCAAGGAGATGATTCTGCAACGGCTTGGCGACGGCGTCTGGGCCGAGGTCGGCGGTGGAGCTGATCAGCTCGCTGCGTCCGAGGCCGGGTTTGAGTGACCACGGCTTGGTGACCGTGCGGCGGGGCGGGAACACGGGGAAGGCGGACTCGACCCTTCGTTGGCATCCGGGGGCCGATTCGGGGCAGTCGACGTCGGTCGGGAAGCGGAGTCGCTGTGGTTTCGCGTGCGTCGTGGATCCGGTACCGAGGCGGTTCGGGTCCGGTCCTTCCGTCACGCGCGACCGGTGGTGACCGATGGCGCACTGGGTCGTGCGTGTAGGGTTGGCGCGGGAGCACAACGAGGGTAGAGATGCGGGTCGATTCTGCTCGGCACGATGACCGCCGTGCGATGCCGAGGCTCTTTCTTGGGCCGGCATGCGATCACAGTGGTGAGGCCCTTGCCTGCGCCCACGAGGGAGGCCGGCGATGGATGAGGTAGGGAGGGCGGGCGACACCTCCCGAAACGCCGACACCGGTCAGGACTCGGCCGAGCACCGCGCCCGAAGTCTCGCGGCTCGTCAGAGAACTCCGAAGCCTCCGCCGGAGAAGCGACCCATCCTGCGCCTAGCGGTGCTGCTTGCCTTGGTGTTGGGGGTTGCTCTGGTGCTCATGCTGTTTGCGGACTATGCGAACACAGAGTATCCGGAGGTGATGGGGGTGAATCAGCGATTGACTGCCGCCTACGAATCCGTGTGGCGCGATGGTGCTTCGGTCGACGAGGTGGCTGCTGCGAACGACCTTGCTGTCGCCGAGTTCCCTCGCGGGGACCGAGTGGTCTCCGTTCTCTACCACCGTGAGCCAACCGAGGCCGGCTGGTGTTATGGGCTGCGGGTCGGAGGCGGCATTCCATCGGTTCTCGTGAAGTTCGCTGCAACCGATGGATGTGTGCCTCAGGGTCACTCATCGTTCGAGGTCGCCGGATCGCCCAGCGAGGTGCTCCCGCCTGAGCGAAAGACGCGGGTGTGGTTCGTCCCTGCGATGATCGCCCTGCTCGGTGTTGGTCTGGCGATCTCCACCGAGATCGTCCTGAAGCTCCTCGCTCGAAGGAAGGGGATGCACGCCCCCGGCTGATCTGGAATCCTTCCGCCAGAAGAGCGGCAGCGGTCCTCGGTTCTCAGTTGCATGGTCGTGGCCTCGTCCAGAACGCATCCGCGGGTCCGTGGCCATCGAGCGTTCGCCCGGCCGCCGCGTTGCCGCCGGTCTTCCGCATCGAGGATGGTCTCCTCACGCGCACCGATCGGTTCGAGCCACGCCGTCACGCGTGGAGCATCTGTGCTAGGAATTGGAGTTGACGCGTCCACGCGCGAAAGGAGGGAGACAATGACGTGGAACGCAGCACTCAAGATCAGCTACGAGCGACCGATCGCGGGCCGCGAGGCGAAAGCGATGGAAGTCTTCGCCGACGGCCTCACGATCTACGGAAAGCTCGCTGCGGACGGCAGGTGCGCCGAGCCGGAGGTGTTCCATCACCTCGTCGGCGGGGGGATGTTCATCATCAAGTTTGAGACGGTCGAGACGGCAATCGAGACACTCGAGATGGACGATGTACGTCACATGCTCGACGAGGCCATGTTCACGGTCGAGGACTTCGATGTCGAGATCATGGTCACCGGCGACCAGTTGATGAGCAACATGTCGCTCTACACCGCAATCGGGACCGAGCTCGGCTACATCTGAGCCGATTCCTCGAGTAGGAGGGGCACAGGGACGGGGGATGCCCCTCCTGCCACCCCGGCGACCTCGGGTCAACCTACGCTTCCTCGATCTGATTCTCCCCCGCGCTCGGTGATCGGTGTCTGCCGGGCATGGCTCGCCGGACCCATCGAGTGCGACCAGACTGCCGTTGCACGCCGTTCGCCCCATGAGGGATGGGTTCTGGTTCCGAATGGAGAGAATCCCACCTACACGTTGAAGCGGAAGAAGATCACGTCGCCTTCCTGCACGACGTAGTCCCGGCCCTCGAGCCGCCACTTCCCGGCTTCCTTGGCTCCGTGTTCTCCGCCGTATTCGACGAAGTCGTCGTAGGTGATCACCTCGGCCCGGATGAAGCCCTTTTCGAAATCGGTATGGATCTGGCCGGCCGCCTTCGGAGCCGTCGCTCCCTGCCGCACGGTCCAGGCCCGCGCCTCTTTCGGCCCGGCCGTGAAGAACGTTCGGAGCCCGAGGAGGTGATAGGCCGCTCGGATCACCTTGTTGAGACCCGGCTCGTCGAGCCCGTACTCGGCGAGCAGCTCGTCGTGGTCCTCGTCGTCGAGGAGCGCCAGCTCTGCCTCGAGGTGCCCCGAGATGACGACGACATCGGCGCCCTCGTGGGCGGCGTACTCACGGATGGTGTCGACGCAGGGGTTGTCGTCGAGTTCGGTTTCGCCGACGTTGGCGATGTACATCGCCGGCTTGGCCGTGAGGAGGAACAGATCCCGCACGACAAACCGCTCGGCATCGGTGAACGTCATCGATCGCACCGGCCGACCCTCGGCGAGATGGTCCCGGAGTCGCTCGTAGACGGCCAGCATGGCCGCAGCCTCCTTCTCGCCGGCCTTGGCCTTGCGCTCCGCCTTCTCGATCGCCCGGCCGACACCCTCGAGATCGGCGAGTGCGAGCTCGGTGTCGATCGTCTCGAGGTCCGACACGGGATCGATCTCGCCGGCGACGTGCACCACGTTCGGATCGTCGAAACACCGGACGACTTGAGCAATCGCGTCGGTCTCCCGGATGTGGTGGAGGAATTGGTTGCCGAGACCCTCACCCTGCGATGCCCCCTCGACCAGACCAGCGATATCGACGAACTCCATCACCGTCGGGACGATCTCCTCAGGTTTCACCAACGCGGCGATCTTGGCGAGCCGTTCATCCGGGACGAAGGCAACGCCGAGGTTGGGCTCAATGGTGCAGAACGGGTAGTTGTCGGCCTGGATCTCGGCGCGCGTGAGCGCGTTGAACAGCGTCGACTTTCCGACGTTCGGGAGACCAACGATGCCACAACGGATGCCCACAAGGATCTTTCGCGCGAGGGCTTCGAAGACTAGGGCGACTCGCCCCGCATCTCGCTCCGCGGCGTGTCTGCTCGACCGACCGATCGGCCGATCGCCTAACGTCCGCATGTGGACAACGACGCGCTGACGGCCCTGATCGAATCGAGTGACCTTGACGGGCTCGTACGCTATGTCGACGGTCTGGTGACCGGTCGCGACTGGCAGGGTATGGAGGAGATGCGGGACCGGTGTCGCGAGGCCGTTCGGCGGGGGAAACAGGTGTGGGGTCCCGCCGAATACGCCGAGTATCGGCTCGCCCTCGACGCTCCGGCACAACATGCTGTGGCGGTGCTGGGCGACGGCAAGGGACGCTACGGGCCCGGCCCTCTGTGGGAGGTGGCGGCATCGCGTCACGCGTGGAACGATCTCGACCCCCTGGTGACCGTGCCGA